>JANOPV010000001.1:0-6234 GCA_031422035.1 Sphingomonas sp.
CCTGGCGGTGACTTTGCCCTATGACAAGCAGCCGAACCACCCCGGCAATGGCACGATGACCGCGCTGACTGTTGATCAGCGCACGTTGGTCGACGCGCTTCACGCCAAGGCGCTGGAACTCGGTGGCACCTGCGAAGGCCCACCGGGCCTGCGCGGCGATGAGGGGCCGCAAGCCTTTTACGGCGCCTATTTCCGGGATCTTGATGGCAACAAGCTGTGCGCGTTCAGGGTTGGGCCTGCGTGACCGATCAGGGTAAAAAGGGGGCCGTCGCCGCCCCCCTTTTCCCTTTGCGTTTGGACGGTTTAGCTCGCCGGGCGGGCTGATGAATGCAGATGCGCAATCCGCCACTGGCCGCGCGCATAGGTGTAAATGAAGCTGAATCGGGCAGCGACGTCGCTGGTAACGCCGGTCGTCGCATTGGTCAGCCGGACCGTCCAATTACCAACACGGGTTGCCGTGTTGCATCCCAATACGGTTTCGGACTCGGTGATCGTGCCGAACGGCCGGCTCTGCAGAAAGCCAACGAAATAGTCGCGAATGCCCGCACGGTCGGTGCGCATCCGTCCTGATAGGGTCGGCAATAGCACGGCGTCATCGCTGAACAATGCTGTCATCACATCAGGATCGCGGGTCTGGAATCCGTCGTTGAAGCGGGTGAACAGGGCGTCCACCTGCGCCTCGGTCACGGCAACGCAGCGTTCGCGCTGCGCGCCTCTGGCCTCGGCGCTAGCGGGCAGCGTCATTATTAGAGCGGCTGCGCCGGCTATGGTAATGCTCGTCATTTTCACGGGATAGTCTCCTGTTGGTAAGGGTGGTTTGCGGGGGGAGCGCTATGCGGATGGCGGCGGACTGACCGCGTCCACCCCCCGCGTTTTCCAGAGCGACCAGAATATGCCGCCCAGGATCAGGGCAAAAGTCACGCCGAGGCTCAGCATCGGCGGGAATTTGTCCCCGCCCATGATGAAATCGGACACGAAGATTTTCGAGCCGATGAACACCAGAACTGCGGCCAGCGCGTACTTCAGATAGTGGAAGCGGTGGACCATTGCCGCGAGCGCAAAATAGAGCGCGCGCAGACCGAGCACCGCCATGATGTTCGACGTGTAGACGATGAACGTATCGGTGGTGATCGCAAAGATCGCCGGCACACTATCCACCGCGAACACCAGATCGACGATGTTGATGACCACCAGCGCCAGGAAGAGCGGGGTTGCTGCCAGCATCAGTTTGCCGGTCTTGCTATCCGGCACACGGACGAAGAATTTCTGCGCATGCAGCTCAGGCGTTACCCGCATCATCCGCGAAACGAACTTCACCGCCGGGTTGCTCGCCAAGTCCATCGGCTTGTCGCTGGCGAACATCATCTTGATGCCGGTGGCGATCAGAAACGCCGCAAAGATGTAGAGCACCCAGGCATATTGTTCGACAATCGCTGCGCCCAGCGCGATCATGATACCGCGCAGCACGATGACGCCGATGATGCCCCAGAGCAGCGCGCGATATTGATATTTGGGCGGGATGCCAAAGGTGGTGAAGATCAGGCCGATGACGAAAATATTGTCGATCGACAGCGCCTTTTCGATGAAAAATCCAGTATAATATTTCATCGTCAGATCAGCGCCGACCACCGAACCGAACGCAGCGGTCTTTTGAAAATACACCCACACGCCAAAGGCTAGCGCGATCGAGATGTAAAAGGCGGAGAGCTTGAGCGATTCGCCGATGCCCATTTCCTTGTCCTCCTTGTGGAGGATGCCAAGGTCAAAGGCGGTCAGGGCGATGACGATGCCGATAAACGCCATCCAGAACCAGATCGGCGTGCCGAGCCAGTCAACAAACAGAAATTCCATGAAATATATCCTGGTTGCCGCGGTGAGCGGTCAATTTTCGTGCGATTATGCGCGATACGTTTGAGCAAATGGGCCGGGGGCGGCGCAATTGCTGCACCCGGCCCTGCATTCAGCCTAGGCGGCGGCGAATTGCCCGCCGCGCCTCATGATTCGCGCCGTCAGGTCCTTGACCCTCAGCTTCAGCTTTTTCAGCGACGCGATCTGCTGCCAATTGCCGCCGGGGCGCTGTTGTTCGCGGCGCAGCGCATCGTCGATCCGGCGATGGGTTTCGAGCAGGCGATAAAGTCGGGGGTGCATAGGGCTATCCTCTTGGTTCGAACAAACGTCCAATCGGATGACCCGGTGGCCTGAAATCTGGCCGTGGTGAGGGAGGGGGTGCGTTACAATCATGCAACGCTGAGCCAGACCCAAGCACCGGTATCACCCGATGCGGTCCGACATCACGCGCTTGCCCGAGGAAGGGTAAGCAGCGCCAGAGGGGCCCGGCCCGCACTTCGCGATTAGTCCGGATTCGGAATGATTTCAAGAGGGCACGTGCGTCGTTCGCCTACCCTTGCGTCCAGCAACCGCTTCGCTAGCATGAGAATATGCTCATATCCGCTCTGCTGATGCTCGCCCAACCCGCCAATCCGCCGTCGCTTCCGGCGCGGCCAGCGGCGCCAATATTTGAAGGCGAACCCGCAGCCGTCGCGGTCAGTTTCGATCGGCGGCGCATTACCGTTCGCCTCGTGCGCGGCGTAGCAGAACGGCGCACGCAGCGCGCGGTTACCGCCGATGATCCGGTGCGGATTGCCTCCATCTCCAAATGGGTGGTGGCCCTGGGCGTCATGCGGCTGGTGGAGGCAGGGCGGCTCGATCTCGACCGCGACGTTTCGGACTATCTGGGCTGGCGCTTGCGTTCACCGCATCACCCGGACCGCGTGATTACCCTCGCGCATCTCCTCGGTCATCGCAGCGGATTGACCGATCGGATCGATTATATCCTCCCGCTCGACGGCGACCTGGTGCCGATGCTGGCCGATGCCGCGGGTTGGGATGCGGACCGGCCGTCGGGCGGGGCCTTTGCCTATGCCAACATCAACTATCCGGTGATCGCCGCGGCAATGGAGGGCGCAACGGGTGAACGCTTTGACCGGCTGATGCGCAGCACTGTGTTCGATCCGCTGGCTATCGACGCCTGTTATAACTGGACGATGTGCAGCGACGCGGCGATTGCCCGCGCCGTCACGCTCTATCGCCCCAGTGGCATCGTCGCGCGTGACGATCTGCAAGGGGTGCGCCCTGATTGCCCGGTAGTCGCGGCCAGCAACGGCAGTTGTGATCTTGCCAGCTATCGCCTCGCCCGCAATGGCGGCGCGTTCGGCCCACAAGGCGGCCTGCGCATTTCGATGAACGGCCTCGCCCGGCTGGGGCAGATGTGGCTGCGCGGCGGTGACGGCTTCCTGACCCGGCGTAGCCTGGCGCGCATTGCCGCGATGGCGCCGGTAACGCTCAGTGCGAGTGCTGGTGGCGAGGGCGGGGAGGGCAGCTTTTTCTGCCGCTACGGCCTGGCCATGCAGCAACTCGCCACCCGCCGGGCGGGCTGCCGCGACGATCCGTTCGGCGATGGCCGCCAGCGGATCGGCCATGCGGGGGAAGCCTATTCGCTGCGTTCGGGCATCTGGCTCGATGAGCGGCGCGGCACCGGCACCGCTTATTTCATCACCGGCAATCCCGAAGTTGGCGCACCGGCCGGCGCTATCAGCGCGTTCAGTGCGGCGGAAGAAGCGATGGCGGCGGCAAGCATCAACCGCTCGCGCTAAACTTAACCGTCCATCCCCTTGATCCAGGCAATCGTCGCGGCATTCAGCGCGGTGTACACGCCATAGAGCATCAGCCCGATGAACCAGTTGCGGTTCGCCAGCGCCAGCGCCCCGACGAGCAGCGCGAATTCCAGCACATAGCTGGCATTGCGCCCCAGCACCCGGCGCACCGGCGCAATCGCTGCTTCAACCAGCGGATGGCCGCATTCCATCAGCCAGCGGTGCATAGCGAAATTGGCAGTGCCCGCGAGGAAGATGGCGATGAAGGCGATGGTCATGTCGGCAACGGTGACGGGTCGCCCGCTGCAAAGGGCGCCTCCCCGTCAAGCCAGCCAAACGCTTCGCCCGTCTCGGGATCAAGCCCCAGTTCGGCATTCAGCGCCTCCACCGCGCCATCGGCCAACCGCATCAGCCACATGCCGTGGTCGGTCCAATAGGTGGCAATCCGATAGCCGGTACCCAGCGCAGCATAGGCTCTGGCCAGCGCCACATGCGGCACGGTGCTCAGATGTTTGTCCGCCGCGCTAAAAAATATCCGCATCGCCCCCCCATTCACATCGAGCGAGAGTTCGACGTTGCCGCTCAGCACATCAGCAGGCCAGCGGATCGCCTCATTGGTCAGCGATAGCGCCCCGCGCGTCAGCCGGTCAATATCGGCAATTTGCTCAGCGAGAACGCCCGCATCTTGTTCCCCATGCGAAGGCACTATGGCCAGATTATCCCAGAACGCGTCATCAGGAACAGCTGGATGGTAATAATGCAGCTCGCCGAGCGCATCCAAAATGTCAGCTGGGCTGAGGGTGTCTAGGCTATGGACCACTCCAGCATGCAGCAATGCAGGATCGGGAATCTGCGGCGCGAACATGCCATACTTGCCCATCACGGCGACAATATGAGCGACCCGCGCCACCTCGGCCTCGGTCAGATCGCGCGACGGTAGTATCGGCTCTAACGCGGCCGCGCGTCGTTGCTCGGTATCGCCCCGCCATTTGAACAGATCGGCAAAAACCCACACGCCATAGCTCAGAAACGCCCATGCAAAGGCGACCATCAGCGCCTTCACCGCCCATGACGCGCCCGGCTCAAATTCGACGAGCGCGAAAAGGATGGCGGTTAGAACAGCGCCGATAGTGAGTGGTCGGGTGATTGTCATCATGCGACGATATGCGCGAGCACGATGAACAGGTCCAGAACCTTGCCGCCGGAACCCTATTCCGATATGTTGCAACAGTTGCAACAATTAGGATGCGTGCCATGGGCATCATGTCGATCCGCGAGTTTAACAAAAATGCTTCAGCCGCTTTTGCCAAGGTGCAGGCGGGAGAGGTTTTGGATATAACTAAGAATGGCAAAGTGATCGCCACCCTCTCGGCCAAGCCCCTAAATCGGATGGATGACCCCGAATATCGGGCTGCGCATGAAGAGATGATCGCCTTGTTCAGGGAAGGGCTTCCCTATCTGGGCGGTGCGGCGAGCTACGAAGAGCGAACCGGGCGTTGATCGCGCTAGATACGAATATCCTGATATATGCCATTACTGACGAAGATTCAGACGGTCGCCATCAACGCGCATGCGACTTATTGCTTAAAATTGCGCCGTCCTATCCGATTTTGCCACTTCCCGTGGTTGGCGAATTTCTGAATGTTTGCCGAAAGAGAAAGAGCGCCTCATTTACGTCTGCCCTTGATCGTGCCGATCAAATGATTCGCAATTATAATTGCGTTGCTGCGGTTCCCTCCGACTATCTCCGCGCGGGCACGACCTCCCATCGACACCGCATTCAATATTTTGACGCCCTGATTATCACCGTCGCCGCGCGGGCTGGGGCAAAGCTGCTGCTCAGCGAGGATATGCAGGACGGGCTTGAGATCGGGGGATTGCGCATCGTCAATCCCCTTGTCGCTGCGAACGAAAGCGCAATCGCCGATTGGCTTGGCTCCGTTCTTTGAGCCATTGGGCTTCGTCGCCGTCGGCTGGGGAATGGTGCAGCCAATTGTCTGGGAGTGGGGTGTCGGACATTTATGGCCTCCTTTGAAAAAGAAGACTCCCCAATAATCATCTGAGTCACTGGCTCTACAAGTATCTGGACAACCAAACTCAACCACCCGGATTAAACGACCGCCAACAACCCCTCTTCCGCGATCCGCCGTTTCCAAAGCATCGGCGCGGTCTGGTGGACATTTTCGCCCGTCGAATCGACCGCCACCGTCACCGGGAAATCGGCGACCTCGAATTCATAGATCGCCTCCATGCCCAGATCGGCAAAGCCCACGACCTTGCTACCCTTGATCGCCCGCGCCACAAGATAAGCCGCACCGCCGACCGCCATCAGATACGCGCTCTTATGCTTGGCAATCGCCTGCGTCGCAGCTGGCCCGCGTTCCGCTTTGCCGACACAGCCCAGCAGGCCTTGCTCGAGCATCATGTCCATGAACTGGTCCATCCGCGTCGCCGTCGTTGGTCCCGCTGGCCCGACAACTTCGCCCAGCACCGGATCGACCGGGCCGACATAATAGATCGCGCGGCCTTTGAAATCGACCGGCAGCTTCTCACCCTTGGCCAGCATGTCCTGGATCCGCTT
>JANOPV010000002.1:0-8169 GCA_031422035.1 Sphingomonas sp.
AGGAAATAATCGTCGGCATGCTCCATCTGCCGCCGCGTCGACAGATAGGCAGTGACCGTCAGCACCGCGACATAACCACCTAAAATCGCCCAATCGGCCGCAGTGAAAGCGAGCGCCGTCATCAGCTTCTAGTGTCCCCCCGACCAGCAACAGACACCCGTTTATGCGCTATCTTTGCCGGTCGGGATAGGAGCCGCTTCAACGGCGCAATGTCAGCGAGAAGCCAAAGGTGCGGCCCAATATATCATAGGTATCCGGGAACGTATTAAACGCACCGGGATTGACCGGCAGCGGTGGCCGCTGATTGAACAGGTTATCGACACCAAAGGTCAGCGTCAGCCCTTCGATCGGCGGCCGCACGATCATATTGAAATCGAAATAGTCGATCGACGGGATCCGGCCTGTGCTGCCAACCGCACTGTCGCGCACACTGCCGATACGCTTCCAGCCCAATTGCACCGTCAGTGGATCGGAATTCCACGTCAGCGTGCCCCGATGCCGGAAATCGGGCGAGACCAAGGTCACCAGATCGGACGAACAACGCGCGCCATAGCGGCCCTGGCAATCCACCGGGGTTAGCACCGCATTACGCTGGATCGAATATTCGGTCACCGCACTCACTTGATAGGCAAAGGACAGATTATCGCCTGGAATACCCTCAGGCAGGTCCAGCCGCCCGCGCAGCTCAATATCCACGCCCTGCTGATTGATCGACGCCAGATTGCGATCATCAACAAAGGCATTGAGTAGGAAGCCGGTGGTCGGGCTGCGTGACACGGCAGCGCACAGCGGATTGTCGGCGCGCGGGTCGGTAACATAACAGCTGCTCAGCGCATCAATTGGCTGAATCTGGCCGACGGCATCGCGGATGCGGATGTTGTAATAGTCCACCGACAGCGATAACCCCGGTGCGAAACGCGGCGTGAACACCCCGCCGATAGTATAGGTCGTGCCGCGTTCGGGGCGGATGTTCGCGTTGCCGCCAAAGAAATAGCCGCCAATCAAATTTGCCGGATTGTTGGAATCATAAGCGGCCCGATACCCCTGCGCGGTGCACTGGGTGACGGTCGCCGCATTGGTCGCGCCGACGCATGGGTCACCGCCATAGCGCGGGAACAACCGGGCGACGGTGCGCAAATTGGCGAACGGGATCGAGAAGACTGGGTTGGCAAATTCGCCGATATTGGCGTCGCGCACCACCGTCTGATAGGTCCCCCGGAACCGGAGGTCGTCGCTGACCACCCAGTTCAGCCCAACCTTATAGGTGTCATAGCTGCGGCTTTCACCGACCGAGCGCTCATACCAGCTATAGCGATAGGCCCCCTCCAGCGTCAGATTCTGGATGAACGGGATGTCGGACAACAGCGGCACCAGCAACTCGCCGAACAGCTCATGCGTGCGGATGAATGGCGGAATCGGCGGCGCGCTTTCCGCGCCCTGATTGAACGAGGTGTTTAGGTCCGCGCCATATTGAAAACGCCCGTTTTCCTGGCGATATTCATAGCCAGCGGTAAAGCCGATTGGCCCAGCCCAGCCGTTGAAAAAGTCCCCGGTATCGCCCGAGACATAGGCCGACGCGACCTGTTGGCGCCGGGTGCGGCTGCCAAAATTAAACTCACGAACCAGCGACGTAAAATTACCGCCGGGTCCAAAAATATCGGTCGTGTTCGCGAGCGCGGCAAAATTCGCCTTCGTGCCATCATTCTGGACCGTGATTGATTCTGACGAGCGGCCATATTGATAATAGGCATCCCAGCGGATGTTGTCGGTCAGGTCGCCGCGCAGGCCAATCTGCCCCTGGATCGTCTCGCGCTGATTTTCAGCGAATGTGGTGCCAAGTTCTCCCAGCGACCGACGCACATTCACCGTCGCAAAGCCGTTGACGAACGTCAGCAGCGATGCGGCTGCAGCCGGCAGGAACGGGTTATTCTGGGCGATCTGGACATTGATCCCAGCCGCGCCAGTGGTCGCGGGGTTCTGGCCAGAGCGGGTGCCGCCCTGGGTGCGGACATCATTATACATCGCCCGACCGTAAAGCTCGACGCCTTCGGTAATGTCATATTCCCAGAACAGGTCAGCGTTGATCCGGCGCAGCGGCTGCACCAACAAAAATCCCGGGGTATAATCGGTCGTCTGCGGGGTCAGCGTGAATGCACCATTCCCATCAAACGAAAATATCCGCCCCGACGCAACATCGGTAAAGTTCCCGCCATTTGGTAGCGTCGCCACGCCATTACGCGCGAAACGGCGCCGTCCAGCCAGCAGCGCATCGCGGTCGGTATATTCGACATAGCCGACCAGGCTGCCACGTCCGCCCAGGTCCACGCCGCCGGTCAGGTTGACGCTATATTGCGACGCACCGCCCGCAACCGCGCGATAGCCTGCGCCCGCCTGCAGCCCGCGAAAGTCGGTGTTGATGATGAAATTGACGACACCGGCCACAGCATCCGCGCCGTACACAGCGGCGGCTCCGCCGGTTAGCACATCTACCCGGCGCAGCAGCGGCGCGGGAATAGAGTTTACGTCGACCGCGTTACGGAAACTGAACGGCACTGCGCGGGTGCCGTTTATCAGCACCAAAGTCCGGTTCTGGCCCAGGTTGCGCAGATCAAGCGTTTGCGCGCCAAAGGCATCGCTGCCGACCGAAGTCGAGTTAACCCCGCCTGCCAGCTGCGGGATGCGGACGGAGAAATCTTCGACCGTCACCGCGCGTTCCAACGCAATCTGTTCGCCGCTCAACTGACTGATCGGGCTGGTCGAGGTCAGCCCCGCGCTGGTGATGCGCGTGCCCGTAACGACGATGTCGTCACCCTCGGCTGCGGCGTCATCATCTGCCGCTTGCGCAAATGCCGGGGAAGCCAGAGCTGCTGCCGCTAGAGCGACAATCGAAACACCCAACACACGGCGCGACACACAACGCATTGTCATTATCTTCCCTCCACGGACATCACATGCCGATCCGCTATCGAATCAGCTTTGCAATACCAATATAGGACCAATTTTGCGGTGTGGCAATCAGCTCGCCGAGGAATCAGGCGGAGGAATCAGGCGGGGGGATCAGCGATCATTGCGGTAAAGCTACATTCAGCTACCAGTTCATCGTCGATCAGCGCCCGGCCCGCAAATTTGCAGATGGCCCGGCGGGCCTGCACAATTTCAGCATGCAAATGAAGCAGCACGCCCGGTTCGACCGGCTTACGGAATTTCGCCCCGTCAATCGCCATGAAGTAAACAAGCTTGCCGCTTCCCTCGCCGTCAGCGTCCGCGAGCCCCATGGACTCAATCGCTAGCACACCGGCCGCCTGCGCCAGTGCCTCAATGATCAGCACGCCCGGCATGATCGGCCGTCCCGGAAAGTGCCCGGCAAAAAACGGCTCGTTAATGCTGACCGCCTTGATCGCGTGAATGCTCTTGTCACGCTCCAGCGCAACCACCCGATCCACCAGTAGCATCGGGTAACGATGCGGCAACAGCGCCATGATCCGACGTACGTCGAAACCCTGCCCTGTTGCCGCATCCGTCATTATCCTGGGCTCAGCGCGTCTGCGGCTGGGCCGGAACAGGTGCCGCTGGTGCCACTGGGGCACCCGGCGCGCCTGCTTGAGCGGCCTGCGCCTGTTGCTGCTGCGCACGCAGCAACGCGCCAGGCTCATAGCCCTGCGGCGGCACGATCTGCACGTTCGGGACCAGACGGTTAAGTTCCGTCACGACGGCGCCAGTAATATCGGCGGTATCGGCGCGGTAAATAACCGCTTCGGTGCTGAGCAGGATGTCCACCCGGCGCGCAGTCGTTGCCGCACGCACCGCTTCGGACAGGCGCAGCGTAATCTGCTCACGCACATAGGCCACGGCCAGATCGATCGGCTGGCTCAGCGTGCGCAGTTCCTGCTGAGCCGCAGTTTGCCGGTTCTGAAACGCCTGCACCGCAGTCTGGAACGCGGTCGCGTTACGCGGCTGTCGGTTTTGTTCGGTCACCGCGGCCTGTTGCAGCGTTGTCAGCTCGACCTGCAGCGCCTGTGCCCGAGCGGCCCGCGCCGCAATCTGGGGTGCATAAGTGGTCTGCATCTGGGTGATCGCCGTGGTGAAAGCAGCCGATTGCTGCACAGCGCCATCGACATCCGCAGTTGCAATGGCGGTCGACGTGGCCGGACGGGCCTGCGCAAAAGCAGGGGTCGAGGCGAGCATCGGGGCGGTGAGCGCTGCAGCACTCAGCAGTGCGGCTTTGAAGAATTTAGTCATCAGAATTGGGTTCCTACGTTGAAAGTAAACAATTTTGTATCGTCGCCTGGCTGACTGAGCAGCGCGCGGGCAAGATCGATGCGGAAAGGACCGAAGGGCGAGCGCCAGTTGACGCCGATGCCGACCGATAGACGCGGCCGCCAGCTGTCCCCAAAGAAGCGCTCATCAAATGGCCGAATACCGCCAAATCCTGTCGGACAGACGTTAAACTCGCCGACGGGAAGGCCAGCAACAAGCGCCTGCGTTCCGAATTGCGTCGCGCCCGTTGTTTGGTTGCGGCACAGCGTCTTATAATTACCATCAGTATCGCGGAAACTGTCGAGGCTGGTCAGCGCTGGCGTGCGCACACTCCACACCGAACCGATGTCCGCAAAGATGGATGGACGCAGGCCCAGTTCGCGCGCGCCCGCGCCCAGCGGAATTTCCAGCTCCAGGCGACCCTGATAATAAGCCCGCCCGCCGACCGCATCGTCAACGGTCGTCCGCCGGTCTTCATTGACCACCGGGATCAGGTTATTGGTCAGATCAACATCAGTATATCGGATCACCCGGGGGCCGACACCGCGAATATCAAATCCGCGCATCTGCCCTTCGCCGAGGAAGAACCGGTCGGTGAGCCGGACGCTGTCGGATCCGGGAACGTTGGTGTTGTTACCAAATGGATAGATATAGCCACCTTCTGCGGACGCAGAGAGCACGAAGTTGCCGAAGGGCCGCCAATGCGCAGACCCCGACAGCCGGGTCCGCAGATAGCGCACCGAACCGCCAAGGCCGGCAAAATCCTGGCTCAGCGTCAGGGCCTGGCCGCGCGTCGGCCGCTGGCGGCTATCGCGATTATCGTAAATCAGCGAGTAGCCGAGCAGCGACGTCGTCCGGTTGCCCAGAGCATCGCACAGATAGCGCCCGGCGATCAGCGGATCGCAGTTGCCATTGAAGAAATATGTGCTCTGGTCGAGCGATACTTCATCAAAGTTCAGCGAATAGCGCAGCAGCAGCGACAGATATTCGTTGAGCGGCACACCCGCCTGCAACTGCAGCCCGGTCGTTACCTGTTGGAATGTGGTCTGCCGCCGGTCGTTGATGAAGTTAAAGCTGTTGAGATCGCGGCGATAAATATTGCCCGCTACCGAAATGTTGCGGTCGAACAGATAGGGCTCGGTAAAGCCGAGCTCGATCGATTTGGAATAGCTGGAATAATTGACACTGGCCGACAGCGATTGCCCCATGCCGCGGAAATTACGCTGGCGGATCGATCCCTGAAGAATGAAGTTCTCGATCGACGAGAAGCCAGCTGAAAGCGACAATTCGCCGGTCGGCCGTTCTTCGACATTGGTTTCCAGGATGATCCGGTCCGGCGCCGATCCCGGCCGCTGCGTCACTTCCAGATTCTCCTGGAAATAGCCCAGGCTGTTGATCCGGTCCTGCGTCCGGCGGACCAGGAAGCTGTTGAACGCATCGCCTTCGTTCAAACGGAACTCGCTGCGCACCACCTTATCCTGGGTGATCGTGTTACCGTTAATGTCGATGCGCTCGACATAGACGCGCGGGCTCTCCGCCACCTGGAACACGATGTTCATGCGCCGGGTTTCGCGGTCGCGGACAAAGCGCGGGCGGACCTGCGCAAAGGCGTAGCCGAGCAGACCGGCGGTCTGGCTCAATGCCTCAACCGTGTCTTCGACCAGCTTGGCGTCATAAAATCCGTTGGTCCGCATCGTCGCGGGCAACAGGGATTGCAGTGCTTCAGGGGTGAAATCGCGCAATTCGCTTTCGACGCTGACACTGCCGAAATTATAGCGTTCGCCCTCTTCCACCACATAGGTGATGACGAAATCCTGGCGGTCACTGGTCAGTTCCGCCACCGCCGAAACCACGCGGAAATCAGCATAGCCCTGGGTTAGATAGAATTGGCGCAGCTTTTGCTGGTCATAAGCGAGGCGGTCAGGATCATAGGTGGTGTTCGACGACAGGATCGTCGTCAGGCCCGCCACCCGTGTCGCCATTTCGCTGCGCAGACGGCCATCACCAAAGGCTTCATTACCGACGATGTTAATCTGCCGCACCCGGCTGCGCGCGCCTTCGGTGATTTCAAAGACAACATCGACGCGGTTCTGGTCGAGCCGGACCAGCTGTGGTTCAACCCGCGCGGCGAAGCGCCCCTGGCGGCGATACAGTTCCAATATGCGGGCAACGTCGGCGCGCACCCGGCTGCGGGTATATATCTGGCGCGGTGCCAGCCGGATTTCCGGCCGGATCTTGTCTTCCTTCAGCCGCCGATTCCCTTCCAGGATCACGCGGTTAATCACCGGATTCTCGGTCACCTGGACGATCAGCGCGCCCTCATTATCGGTGATCTGAAAGTCGGAGAACAGCTCGGTTTCCGAAATCGCGCGCAGCGCCCCGTCGAGCGTCGCCCGCGTATAGGCCTGACCCACGCGCAAGCCAGCATAAGCACGCACGGTGTCCGGCTCAAGCCGCTGGTTGCCAACGACGCTGATTGAACGGATCGTCCGCTGGGCCTCTGGCATAGTCGGCGCACCGGGGACGGCGGGCACCACTGGCGGCACAGCGGGCGCGGCCGGCGGGGCGGTTTGCGCCATGACCACGCTGGTCTGGCTCATGACGAAACTGCTGGCGAGCAGCATGCCGATAAATTGCCGCAGGGGCTTGCGGGTGGCCTTCACGTCAAAAACTTCCTTCCAAACGAAATTAGGCGACAGGCGAAGGCACGCTCTGGCCGCGAGGCAATGCGCCCCTCTGCCCGATGCGGCTCATCCAATCAAGCCAGCGAGCCCCTGCCAGAGGCCGAAAGACGACAAATCGTTGAATGTCACGACAATCATCAACAGCACCAGCGCGGCAAAACCAAAACGAAACGCCCATTCTTGCGACCGCGCACTTACCGGCCGCCGCCGCACCGCCTCTGCCGCGTAAAAAACCAAGTGTCCGCCATCCAGCATCGGCAGCGGCAACAGGTTGATAAAGCCCAGGTTGATCGAAATCAGCGCGATAAAAAAGACGAACGAAGCGAGCCCCAACGACACCTGCTGCCCGGATGCTTGCGCGATCTTCAATGGCCCGCCCAAATCCTCAATCGACCGCCGCCCGGTTACCAATTGGGCGATTACATCCGCCATCTGTCGCACAATCGACCAGCTCTGGCGCACCGCAATACCCGGTGCTTCCAGCAATCCTACCGGCGTGACCACAGCCGCACCCGGCATGATGCCAATAACGGCGCGGGCCATCGGATTGCCGAACGGATCATCTTCGACCAACGTCCGCGCGCTGAGCGTGAGCGCCTGCCGCGCGCCGTCGCGCTCGATAATCAGCGCCAGCGGCTCACCCGGCCGGTGCATCACCGCCATCGGGATGTCGGAAAAACTCTCCATGATCCGGCCATCGACGCTGACCACCCGATCACCGGGGAGCATCCCTGCTGCCGCCGCCGCCGAATCCGGCATCACCTGCGCAACCACCGGCGGGGTTGCCGACTTGCCATATACCATCGCAAAGCCGGCCAGGATTAGGATCGCCAGCAGGAAATTCGCCACTGGCCCGGCCAGCACGGTCAGCGCCCGTTTCCACAATGTGGCCGCCGGGAAACTATCCGCCGCCATCGCCGTGCCATCGGGCTGCGGGGTGCCCGCCGCATCACGGTCGCCAGCGAACATCACATAACCGCCCAGCGGCAGCCAACCGATCTTCCACCGCGTCCCGCGCTTATCGGTCCAACCCAGCACTTCCTTGCCAAAGCCGATGGAAAACGCATCCGCGCGAATGCCGCACCAACGCCCGACAAGATAATGCCCCAGCTCGTGAAAAAACACGAGCGGACCCAGCACCGCGATAAAGGCCAAGATCGTCACCAACAGCGAGGGACTTTCGAGGGGGATCAAAACCTGTTCACCAATTGCTCCGCATATGCTCGAC
>JANOPV010000003.1:0-2404 GCA_031422035.1 Sphingomonas sp.
CGCATCGTGAGTGGCGAGCGCCCGCGCCTGACGCGGGGTTCTGCGCGGCTGGAAGGGCGATACGGCGGCCATCAAATCGCTCCGTTGAAAGGCGAGTAGTAATATGAGTAAATGCTCATATCATGATGCGCATATTTCTCAAGGAGATCGTCGATGTCAGCCCCCACCCCAAGTGACGCCCAGCCACGCCCTTCATTTTGCTCCTTCTACGCCGAGCATTATCTGGCTGAGCATCGTCATCCCATCACCATCGCTTTGCATGTGTTCGGAACACTGGCCGGGCTTGGGCTACTCAGTGCCGCGCTGGCGATGCTCATCTCCCCATGGTGGGCGCTGGCGTTCCCGCTGGTTCACGCGGGGCCCGGCCTGATCGGTCACCGGCTGTTCGAGCGCAACACAGCGGTGGGGGATGCACGACTGACCCGAACCGACTTCCCGCTCCACTGGTTCATGGCCGCCAACCATGTGATGACGGCACGGCTGTTAGTCGGACGGCATCGCGCCTAAGCATGCGCGGCGGCGTGGCCCGCTATCAAATCCGCCATAGTATCAACCAGCGCCAGCGGCAGATCATGCCCCATGCCGGGGATGACCTCCAGCCGGGCACCCGCGATGTGCTTTGCGGTATCCACCCCACCCGCCATCGGCACCAGCGGATCGTCCTGCCCATGGATCACCAGCGTCGGTGCGACCACGCCGCGCAAGCGCCGCCGCCGGTCGCCATCGGCGATGATCGCCGCGGTCTGGCGCATGAACCCCGCGGGATGATAACTACGGGCAAAATCAGCGCGCACCCGCAGGTCGAGGCGTTCCTCATTGGGCGGATAGCCAGGGCTGCCGATCACCCGGGCGATCCGCTTTGAATGCGCGATCAGCGCCTCCGGATCGGTCGATTGCGGGCGGTCGAGCATCGCCGACAGCGCCTCTTTCTTTGCGCGCGGCAGCCAGCGGTTGCCAGTGGTCGACATGATCGAGGTCAGGCTGAGCACGTGTGCCGGATGCGCAAACGCGATATGCTGCGCGATCATCCCGCCCATCGACGCGCCGACTATATGGGCCTTGTCAATGCCCAGCCCATCGAGCAGTCCCATGCCGTCGTGCGCCATATCTGCAAGCATATAAGGCGCATGATTCGACAGACCGAACAGGCTGCGGACGATCATCCGCTTTACGTTCGGTACCCCCGCTGCATCGAATTTGGTCGACAGACCGATGTCGCGATTATCATAGCGGATCACCCGAAACCCGCGCGCCACCAGCGCCTCCACCAACTCAATCGGCCACAAGGTCAATTGCCCGCCCAGCCCCATGACGAGCAGGATTGGCGGATGGGCGGGGTCGCCATGATCTTCATAGGCGATGGTCAGGCCGTTAGCGGTAATGGTGGGCATGGGCACTCCAATCGGGTCGGGGAGGCGTGGCTCAGCCCCGCGCGGATTGCAAGCCACGCATCATGGCCGCGAGCGTCGAATAATGCGACAGGCCATCGAGCCGGTGCACAGCGCGCACATGGGGGAGAGCGGCGGCCAGGGCATCTGCCATGCCGATGGGGGTCCAATTATCAGCGGTGCCGTGCCACAGCGTGACGGGCGAGGTGACGCGGGGCAGCGGGTCCGCCCATGGCTGAACATAAGCCAGCACTTCGCGCCGATAGCCGGCTGCGCCCGATTGCAGCGTTCTGCCGATGACGGTTTGGATAACCTGTTTGAAATGCACGTCGGCCCTAAGGTCGCGGTCGGCCCCGAGCGCACTGGCGAAGATCGATTGATACAGCCGGTCCGGTGCCCATCGCGCCAATTGTGCCTGCGCCCATGTCAGCGCGCGAAAGGCAATTGGGGACCGTAGCGCGGTACCGAACACCAGCCGCCCGGCCATATGTTTCAGGAAAGCGCCCGATTGCAGGGGCGCTGCGGCGGAGACGAGGATGATCTCCTCCACTCGTGCCGCCAATCTTGCCTCAACTTCCAGCGCGATACGTGCACCGGCCGAAAAACCGATGAGGGTAATGGATCCGTGCGGGAACTGCGCGTCAATCGCGCGGGCAAGATGACCGACATAGGCCGGGAAATTCAAATCCACAGCATCATGCCGCCGGTCAGGTGCAAAGACGCCAAGCGTAAACGCCCCGAACGCCTGCAATTCCTCCGGCCCGCCGGGAAAGCCATGCAGATAGACGATCTGCCGGTCAGCCACGCATCGTCCCGCGTAGCACCAGCATGGAGCCGTGGAGAGTGTGCGATGTGAGGGCGAAATGATCGGTAAAGGCGCGGGTGACGTCGGCCTCAGTTTCCGGCGTCGCGGCTTCGCCTTGGCGGTGCAACAAACCCAGCATGGCATTGCCGATGCGCCGGTTGGTCAGGACGAGTGACGACAGGATGATCGTGGCACCGGGGGCCGCAACCCG
>JANOPV010000004.1:0-1827 GCA_031422035.1 Sphingomonas sp.
CGGCACAATCTCGTCACGCACTTCCTTGGACACCGCGTGAAGCGAGACGGCGAGGTTGACACCGATTTCCCGACCCGCGCGCGCCATCATTGGCACAACGCCGCTGGTCGACAGGGTGATGCGGCGGCGCGAGAGCGCGAGGCCGTCGCCGTCCATGACTATTTTCATCGCATCGCGGACATTATCGAAATTATACAGCGGCTCGCCCATGCCCATCAGGACGATGTTGGTGAGCAGGCGGCCATCGGCGGTATATTGCGGGGCATCGTCATCGGCGTCGTCGAGCTCGGCGTCTATCCCATCCGCACCCGCACCGGTCGAGGCCATCGAACCCTTTGGCCATTCGCCCAGCGCATCGCGGGCGAGCAGCACCTGGCCGACGATTTCCCCCGCCGTCAGATTGCGGACCAGCCGCATGGTGCCGGTGTAGCAAAAGCGGCAGTTGAGGGTGCAGCCGACCTGGCTCGAGATGCACAATGTGCCGCGATCCGCATCGGGGATGAACACCATTTCATAGTCATGGCCGTCCGCGGTGCTGAGCAACCATTTGCGCGTGCCATCGCTGCTGGTCTGAGCCGTCACTACCTCTGGCCGCCCGATGGCGAAATGCTGCGCCAGCCACGGGCGCATGGCCTTGGCGATGTCGGTCATAACGTCAAAATCGGTCATGCCGCGATGATAGAGCCAGTGCCACACCTGTTTAGCACGCAGTTTGGCCTGTTTCGCATCAAGCCCGGCGGCGGCGAGCGCGGCGGTCATCTGCACGCGGGTCAGCCCGATGAGGTCGATGCGGCCATCGGGGCGCAGCGGCGCATCACGCGGCGTGACAACAGGGTCGATGCTGCCAGCGATCGGCATGGCGGGGGTGGCGATGGAGGTCATGTTGGGCGCATATAGCGTGAGCGGCGCAATTTGCCATCGCCGATGGTGGCTGTCGCACGGAGGGCGAGCCATGATTGATCGTATGTTCACTGCCATCGCGTCGCGGGTGGCCGCTGCAGCGGGGCAGCCACTGGCATTTATCGTCGCGCTGACGGTGATCCTGCTCTGGGCGGTCACGGGGCCGCTGTTTGCCTATTCGGATACGTGGCAGCTGGTCATCAACACCTCGACCACCATCGTCACCTTTCTGATGGTGTTTGTGATCCAGAATAGTCAGAACCGCGATGCGGCGGCGCTGCAGGCGAAGCTGGATGAACTGATCAGGGCGAGCCGTGCAGCGCGCAACGAGTTTATCGGCATCGAACATCTGACGGCGGTACAGCTGGAGCGGATTCGCGCTGCGCTGGAAACCGAGGCAACCGCACTGGACGATGCCCGGCATGCGAGCCATGCGGCGGTGAGCCGGTTACTGCAGCGGATGTAGTTTTTGCAGTTTAGTGGGCCGCGCAACCCAGTGCGGCGGCGTCAATCGCGGTGGCGGCTCCGGTAAGCGACCAGCCCTGCGCGGTGCGTCCGCCCGTGGCGCGCGTGGCGGCGACGCCTAGGAAACGGGCACCGCGCACGGCGGCGACGATCGCGGTGTCGGCACGAACGTCGCGGGCCCAGGCGTCGCGGCCACGTGCGGTTAGGGCGAAACGCTGCGCACCGATGGCCAGCACTATGGGGCGGTCAGGGTCGACCGGCGCGGTCAGTCGCACATGCACTTGGCCGCGCACCCGGGCGTCGGGCCAGTAGCTGATGGTCAGGAAAGCATCCCCATCACGTCCGCCGCGCGGGGTGGCGATGGCGTAGCAGCGCGGGACGTCAGGATCGCGAAACGCCGCCCAGCCGCCGAAGACGCCGAGCGAATCGCGGGCGATGGCGGGGGCGATAAGCAGCGCGGTG
>JANOPV010000005.1:0-14345 GCA_031422035.1 Sphingomonas sp.
CCCCGGTCGATGCGGTCCATGATGGTCAGCACCACCCACAGCTTCGACACGCTTTGCTGCGGGAAAAATTCGTCAGCGCGGCGACCAACCGTCCAGCTGCTACCGATCCGGGTGACGGCAATGCCGGTGCGCCCGGGAAAACTGCGCCACAATTCGTGGATGATCGGCTCCAGCCCCGGCGGCGGGCGGTTGATGCCGGGGTCGTTACGGTTGGCGTTGACCGGCACCCGCGCCGGGGTTTGCGGCTGGGCCGGGCGCGGCGCGGCCACGCGTGGTTGAGCGGGGCGCGGCTGATTGGGGCGCGGTTGGCCGGGGCGCGGTATCGCAACCCGCGGCTGTGCCGGGCGATTGGCCGTAGTCTGCGGCCCACCGCTGCGCGGCACCGCTCCGGCACAAGCGACCAGCGCCAACACCGCCACCGACGACACCATGATTTTGGCGCCGTGCACCAGCCCGCTCTTGGTGCCGCGCACCAGCCCAAACCCGCTCATAAACCCTCCACCCGCTCAACGCGCACCCATGCCGCCCCTTCCGACGATCTGGCTAGCGCTGCTGCGATGAACGATTCCTGAGGCGGGATGAGGTGAGGGGTAGGCACCGCCTACCCCTCACGTCTCAGAGCATGCTCACAGCCCGTCAACCGCCCGGCTGACGAGGATGCTCACCGACACTCGGCGGTTTTGCGCGCGGCCTTGGTCGGTTTCATTATCCGCTGCGGGGTCAGATTCGGCCATGCCGCTCGGCGTCAGCATGCGATAGGGGGCCCAGCGGCACCGCTGTTGCAGATAGTTGACGACGCGCCCCGCCCGCCGTTCGCTGAGCGGCTGGTTCACCTCTTCACTGCCGACGGCATCGGTATAGCCGACGACGAGCAGCAGGGCATTGTCGGTCGCGTTCGCTTCGGTGGCGGTAGCGCACAGTTCAGCCTCGGCTTGCGGCGTCAGTTGCCACCGGCCAGTGTCAAAATACACGTTCATCGTGCGTCGGATATTATATTGGTCGATATTGCCGACGCGGCTGCGCAGGGCGCCGGTCGCTGCAGTCTGTTCAGCAAAACCTTGGGCGGTGCCGTTGCGGATCATCGTCGCCGTCTGGAGATCATTACTCCGCAACCGCACCCGGCTGGCCACCAGAGCATCGCCCCACTGCACAGTTTCGACGGTAACTGGGAGGCCATTGAGCAATGCATTGGCCGCAAGCGCGGTGCGATTGAGGCCGAGAAAGCCCCCGCGACCGCGGATTTCGGTGCCCTCGCTCAGGGCGACCACGGTGTTCGCCTCATCAGCACCGGTGATCCGCATCCGCCCGGCGTCGCGCGCAGAGATAATGCCCACGACATCAGGCCCCCGCGTCAGCCCCGATAGATCAGCGGGCGGCGTGCCGGTGACGGTTATGGTTTCGGGGTTCGCAGCCTGGTCCTGCGGCGCCGGTGCATCCTCTTGCTGGCTCTGCGCGACGGCAGAAACTGACGCGGTTCCGGCAAGCAGAGCGGCCATGAAAAGACCTGTTGGCCTATTGAAAGTGAGTCCCACAAAATTCTCCCTCAAACTGTTAAAGCCGGTCGCGCATATTCGCGCATATGTCGCCCAACAGTCCCGATTTTGATCGGACTGGCAACCGAAACGGCATGTCTGCACAAAGTGCTGAGCGGTAACTTGCTGATGCTCGGAAAGGTTGCACGCGCGACCTGCTGGGTGGGATGATTGGACCCGATGCTGCGGCGAACCGATGGTGACGTCGACTATCAGCCGCGCAAAGCCCTTGTCGTCCACGGGCTGGCGCATGGCATGGTCAATGCCGAGGCGTGAGAACCGATGGTTAGCAACCATGCGATGAACGAGTCTTCAAGCGAGGCACATGGTTGCGCGGTGATGGTTGTGCCGGCCGTCTGCATCATTGCCACGGCCCGACGGCTGGCGCATGCTTAAAGGGAGATCATGAAAGGGTCGGCGATGAAGCATGCTTTTTTGATGATGGCGATATTGCTCAGTGCGTGCGGTAATGAAAGCAGCCCGCCCGACATGGTTGCCGATGACCCGGTCTCTGGCGGGGCAACGGCGGCATCGCGCAATGCATTGGTGCCCCCCTATCCCGGTTCGACACCATTTGATCTGACCAATATGGCGATCGGTGCTGCTGAAAGCCGTTCGGTCAATACAACGGGGTTTGAAACCGATGCATCGGTGGAGGCCGTCGCAGCATTTTATCGCGCCCATTTTCGACAGGCCGGTGTGGCGATCCAGGCCGATACGGTTACCCCCGCCAACGGCGGCTTGATGGGTGTCGCCCGCGATGGAGAGCGCGGCGCGCTGTTGGCGATCTTTCCTAGCAACGGCAAGACGCGCATTACCGTCACGATTGGCCGCTAACCGCGCGCCAGGCACCCTACATAGCCGATCACGGCACCAGCACCGTGTCGACCGCCTCAGCCGCCAGTTCAGGATAGTCGGTGGTATAGTGCAGCCCTCGGCTTTCCTTGCGGGAGAGCGCGCTGCGGACGATCAAGCGAGCGACCTCGAGCAGGTTGCGCAGTTCGATCAAGTCCGGCGTGACGCGGAAGTGGCCGTAATAATCGTCGACCTCTTGGGCGAGCAGCGTGACGCGGTGCATCGCGCGCTCCAGCCGCTTGGTGGTGCGGACGATGCCGACATAATCCCACATGAAGCGGCGGATTTCGCGCCAATTATGCTGGACGATCACTTCCTCATCAGGCTCGGTCACCCGGCTTTCATCCCAGGCGGCGATTGGCGGCGGGGTGGGCAGGTCAGCCAGATTGGCGATGATGTCGCGCGCCGCTGCTTCGCCATAGACGAAGCATTCGAGGAGCGAGTTGGACGCCAGCCGGTTTGCGCCGTGCAGGCCCGACATCGTGACTTCACCCGCCGCATAAAGCCCCGGCAGGTCGGTGCGGCCCGCCATATCTACCACCACGCCGCCGCAAGTATAATGCTGCGCCGGGACGACGGGGATCGGATCGGTGGTGATGTCGATGCCCAGCGTCAGCAGCTTTTCGTAGATGTTGGGGAAATGCCCCTTCACGAATTCGGGCGGCTTATGACTGATGTCGAGGTGAACATAATCGAGACCGAGGCGCTTAATCTCATGATCGATCGCGCGCGCCACGACATCGCGCGGGGCGAGTTCTTCACGCGGGTCGAACCGGGGCATGAAGCGTTCACCGCCACCCTGAAAGCCGGGCGGGATTTTAAGGTGACCGCCCTCGCCGCGCACGGCCTCGGTAATCAGGAAATTCTTGACCTCCAGATTATAGAGGCAGGTCGGGTGGAACTGCATGAATTCCATGTTGGAGACGCGGGCGCCCGCGCGCCACGCCATGGCGATGCCATCCCCCGTCGCCCCGCGCGGGGCGGTACTGAAGAGGTAGGTGCGCCCGGCCCCGCCGGTAGCGAGGATGGTGGCGCGGGCAGTGACGGCATCCACCCGGCCAGTGGTGCGGTTAAACGCATAGACGCCCCAGACATTGCCCGCGCCAGAAAAAGCTTCTTGATGGCGGCCGGTGATAAGGTCGATGGCGACCATGTCGGGCACCAGGGTGATGTTGGGGTTGGCAGCGGCGGAGCGTTCCAGCGCCTGTTGCACCGCCCAGCCGGTGGCGTCGTCAACATGGACGATACGGCGGTGCGAATGGCCGCCCTCCCGCGTCAGATGCCAGCGGTCGCCGAGGGCCACTTTGCCACCCTCCGCGCTGGCGTTGAAGGGCACGCCGAGCGCCGCTAGCCGTTCGATGGCGGCGGGGGCGTTTTCCACAACAAACTCCACGACATCGCGGTGGTTGAGCCCCGCGCCCGCGACCATCGTATCTTCGATATGGCTTTCAAACGTGTCGCCCGCATCGAGCACGGCGGCGATCCCGCCCTGCGCCCAGCCAGTTGCCCCATCGGACAGCGCGCCCTTGGCCAGCACAGTGACGCGGCAATGCTCCGCCAGCGTCAGCGCGGCGGTGAGGCCAGCCGCGCCAGAACCGATGATGAGAACGTCGGCGGTCAAAGGATCAGATACCAGCCGCTTTGCGCAATGCTTCATTCATCCGGGTTTGCCAGCCATCGCCCGTGGCGCGGAACCAGTCGATGACTTCCGGGTCGAGGCGCAGCGATACGGCGCGCTTGCTGGCATTTGACTTCGGGCGGCCCCGCCGAATGAGCTTTTCGCCATGATAAAGATCAGCCTCCTCGAACCACTCCTCAGTGAGCGGCGGGGCCTGATCGGGGTCGATCCATTGCTCGGGTGTAGAGTTCTTGCTCATCTGCATTGGCCTTCCACATCGTGATGATGTGCCGTGTATCGCCGCGACCTGTCCACACGATCACGACCAATCTGGACTTTACGACTCCAACCGTTAGCCAAAGTGTCTCGCCATAGTCAAAACGGTCGTCGATGCGATCATAATGAGGTCCAGCGAAAGCCTCCGGCACATCGTCAAAATCAAGTCCTCGGTTGGCTAGGACTAAAGCCCGCTTTTCCGGATCGTATGAAATCTGCACGGCTTACTCCCGCAATTGAATCAAACAAAAGTCTCATCGCTTCATTCCTTCAATTGCTCTGGAAAGGCCGGGCGCGAGCACATCCCGTATTTTTGTATATACATAAAAGATATAGCCCGTCAACCCCCCGCCCCATCTGCTGATCGCGTCAGCGCCAGGAATACGTCCTCCAGATCAGGGTCACGGGTGGTGACGTCGACGATGGTCAGGCCGGCTGCTTGGGCAGCGGCCAGCACATCGCCGGCATTGGCGCGGTCCATATTATAGCTGATGGTAATCTCACGCGCGCCGGTGCGTTCCACCTTTTCAAAGCTGCCATGGTCAGGCAGCTGCTCAGCATCATCACCCAGCGTCAGCACCACCGCTTTGTCGCGCGCCATGCCGACCAGGTCGCGGGTCGGTTTATCAGTGATGACCCGGCCATGGTTGATGATCGCGATGCGGTCGCATAATTGCTCCGCCTCCTCTAGATAATGGGTGGTCAGCACTACGGTCACGCCGCCGCGATTGAGCTGGCGGACATAGTCCCACAATTGCTGTCTGAGTTCGATGTCGACCCCGGCGGTCGGCTCATCGAGGACGATGATCGGCGGCGAATGGACCATCGCTTTGGCCACCAGCAACCGCCGCTTCATGCCGCCCGACAGCGTGCGGGCATAAGCGTTGGCCTTATCCTCCAAATGCACCGCGCGCAGCAGCTCCATCGACCGGCGCTCGCGTTTTGGCACACCGTAAAGCCCCGCATAATTATCGAGAGTTTCGATCGGAGTAAAAAAGGGATCGAAGACGATTTCCTGCGGGACGATGCCGATCGACGCCTTGGCATTGCGCGGGTGATCGTCAATATCAAAGCCCCAGATGCTGGCGCGGCCCTCGGTCTTGCGCACGGTCCCGGCGAGGATGTTGATGAGCGTCGATTTACCCGCACCATTGGGGCCAAGCAGCCCGTAAATCTGGCCGCGCGGAATGCGCAGGGTCACGTCATCGAGCGCGCGCTTGCCCCCGGCATAGGTTTTACCCAGCCCGTCGATAATGATGGCGGCTTGGGTTGCGGTGCTATTCATATCCATCCGCAGCGCATAGCGCGGCGGTGGGCGTGCGCGAAAGCATAAACCGCCATTAACCATATGCCCTAAGCCGTTGGCGACGGGTCAGCCCTAGTGCGGACTGTGATGGGGACCAGACCATTCCAAAAACTAGGCGCAAAAGGCGCCGTGCGTGCGCTGCTTGCGCCGCTGCTGTTGTTCGCCTGCGCCGCGCTATCTTCCCCGGCGTTGGCGCAGGCGAACAATAGCAGTGATGACGCGACGGCGCAGACCCGCGCGGTGATCGTCACTCAGAACAGCTTTTTTTTGGTGCAGGACCTCAGCTTTGGGGATATTTTAGCGGGCAATACACAGCAGAGCATCGTCCGCCTGCAACCCAACGGCACCCGCACCCGGTTGACCGGTAATGCGGTGCTGGTGAACAATACGCATCAGGTCGCGCGCTTTGCCGGCCGGGGGCGGCGCAACCAGCTCGTGGCAATCTCGATCACAAGCACCACCATCAACCTGACCGGGCCAGGTGCTCCGATGCAGGTCAGCCAGTTTGAGATCGGGTCAACCCCGACGGCTTTTCTGACGGTCGCGCCGGTGAGTTTCACCATCACGTCGACCACTGGCGTCTTCAATTTCCCGGTCGGGGCCCGGCTCAGGGTCAACGCCAACCAAGCCCCGGGGCTGTACACTGGCACGTTTGAGATCAACCTCGATTATCTGTGATGCGGTCGGCGATTGCAGGCATCGCGCCGCATTGCTATCGAACTGGCATGACCCAGCCGCCTGAAACTACTCGCGTTCCAACGACCCGCGCCCGCTGCGAAGGGGCAAGCGATGTCGCGGGCACTGGTCTTGGCCATCCGCGCGTCTGGCTGGAGATCGATACGGCCGATGGCTATGCCGATTGCGGCTATTGCGACCGGCGCTTTGTGCTGATCGGCGGGGTGGCGGACAAAGGCACGCATTAGCGTATCGGCAGCGGGTAGCGGCGGCGCATATCTGCCCCTATATCCGCGGGATGACCTTTGACCCCCGTTCCTTTCTCTATCGCCCTGACGCGCTTGATCCTGATGCGGCGCTGGCTCTGACCCGCGCCGCACTCGCCAATGCTGAGGATGGCGAGCTCTATCTGCAATATCGTGCCAGTGAGGCATTCGGGTTTGACGATGGCCGGCTGAAGACTGCCGACTATGCGACCGATGCGGGCTTCGGCCTGCGCGCCGTGTCCGGCGAGATGACCGGCTTTGCCCATGCCAGCGATGTCAGCGCCGCCGCGATTACCCGCGCCGCAGAGACGCTCAAGCTAATCGACCCCGCGCGCCAGGCCCCGGCTGCGCCGCCGCCGCGCACCAACCGTCATCTCTACACCGACGCCAACCCGCTCGATGCGGTGCCGTTCGCTGAGAAGGTCGCGCTGTGCCAGGCGGTTGATGCGGCGGCGCGGGCGCGTGATCCGCGGGTAAAACAGGTGTCGGTCGGTCTGGTCGGATCATGGACCGTCGTGGAAATCGTCCGCGCCGACGGCTTTGTCGCCACCGATGTCCGGCCATTAGTCCGCCTGAACGTCAACATCGTCGCCGAGGAAAATGGCCGCCGCGAATCGGGCAGCCATGGCTGCGGCGGGCGGCGAATGTATGAGGGGCTGTTTGATGCCGCCGTCTGGAACCGAGCCATTGATATGGCGCTGTCACAGGCGCTGACCAATTTGGAATCGGTTGCGGCCCCGGCGGGTGAGATGACGGTGCTGCTCGGCCCCGGCTGGCCCGGCATCCTCCTCCACGAAGCGGTCGGCCACGGGCTAGAGGGGGACTTTAACCGCAAAGGCACCAGCGCCTTTTCCGGCAAGATCGGCCAGCGGGTTGCGGCCCCCGGCGTCACCGTCGTCGACGATGGCAGCATCGATGCGCGGCGCGGCTCGCTATCCATCGATGATGAGGGCACGCCGACCCAGGAAAACACCCTGATCGAAGACGGCATCCTCGTCGGCTATATGCAGGACCGGATGAACGCCCGGCTGATGGGCGTGCCCGCCACTGGCAACGGCCGGCGGGAGAGCTTTGCCCATGCGCCGATGCCGCGGATGACCAACACCTTCATGCGCGGCGGCAGCGACAACCCCGCCGAACTGATGAGCCGGGTCAAGGACGGGATTTACGCCACCAGCTTTGGCGGCGGCCAGGTCGACATCGTGTCCGGCAATTTCACCTTTAGCTGCACCGAGGCGTGGCGCATCCGCAACGGTAAGCGCGCCGAGGCGATCAAGGGCGCGACCCTGATCGGCAACGGCCCCACGGCGCTGAACCGGGTGATCGGCATCGGCAACGACATGGCGCTCGACGAAGGCATCGGCATGTGCGGCAAAGGCGGCCAGAGCGTGCCCGCCGGCGTCGGCCAGCCGACGTTGCTGATCGAGGGGATTACCGTGGGCGGGACTGCGGCGTGAGTGGGTGGGATGACGCTGATGATGCCCCCGCCGCAATCATCCCCACCGACTGGGCGGCCCAGCTTTTGGCCTTCTGGTTCACCGAGCATGGCGAGCGCGACTGGTTTAAGGGCGGGCCAGACTTTGATGCAGCGGTAACGGCAGGTTTTGCCGCATGGCGCGACGCGCTACGCGGCTTGCCGGTCGAGCAGTTCCTGACCGATGCCGAAACCACTCTCGCCGCCATCATCCTGTTCGATCAAGTCCCCCGCAATGCCCATCGCGGCAGCGCGGAAGCCTTCGCGACCGATCATCTCGCCCTCGCAATCGCCAAAGTCGCCGTCGCGCGCGGACTCGATGCCGTGCTGAACAAGGACCAGCGCCTGTTCCTCTATCTGCCGTTCGAGCATAGCGAGGATGGCGATAACCAGCGTGAGGCGGTGCGGTTGATTGGGGCACTGGGCGACGACCGGCTGACCCAATTTGCGCTCGATCACCAAGCCATGATTGACCGATTTGGCCGCTTCCCACACCGCAATATAGCGCTGGGCCGCATCGATCGTGCAGGTGAGGCCGAGGCAGTTGCGAGCGGCAACCACTGGTAACAGGGAATCTACGCGATGGAATTCACCGACACCCTCACCGACGATCACGTCGCCTTCATCGGCAAGCAGCCGGTCTATTTCACCGCGACGGCGGCGGCGGACGGGCGGATCAACCTGTCGCCAAAGGGCTATGCCGACAGCTTCAAAATCCTTTCGCCCAGCCAGGTTGCCTATCTCGACCTGGGCGGATCGGGCAATGAAACCCACGCGCACCTGTCAGCAGATGGCCGGATCACCATCATGTTCTGTGCTTTTGACCGCAGCGCCCTGATCCTGCGCATCTATGGCCGAGGCCGGGCAGTGTTGCCGCAGGACGCGGAGTGGGCAGCCCTCGCCGCGCATTTCACCTTGCTCCCCGGCACCCGCCAGATTTTCGTGATCGATGTCGAGAGCGTGCAGACCAGCTGCGGCTGGGGCGTGCCCTATATGGCGCTCGAACGCGAGCGCGCGACGCTGACCAAATATCATGCGCAGTCGGACCCGGAAAAATGGGTCACCAAGATGGCGGGGCGGACTACCAGCATCGACGGCCTGCCGACACGCGCGACTGATCGGTTCATTACCGGGGCCGCTCCGGAGGACGCATGAGTCTCGTCGAGCTCGCCCGCTATAGCAGCTTTGTCGACGCTGAACTGGCGCGCGGGCGGCTGGAACATGCGGGCGTCCATGCGGTCTGTTTTGACGGCGGGATGAACATTGCCGAGGGGCTGGGGCTGATGATCCCCGTGCGTCTGATGGTGCTCGACGAAGATGTGGCAGACGCCCGGGCGATATTGGCCGACATCGCTGATATATGATCCGGGTCGCCAGCTATAATATCCGCAAGGCCATTGGCCTCGACCGGCGGCGCGACCCTGAGCGCACGCTGACGGTGCTGCGCGAACTGCAGGCCGATGTCGTGGCCCTGCAAGAGGCCGACCGCCGCTTTGGCAGCCGGGCGAGCGCAATCCCGCCGCTGCGTCTGCGCGAGTTTAGTGAGTATCGTGCGGTGCAACTCGACACCCGGCCCGACAGCATCGGCTGGCACGGCAATGCGATTCTGGTCCGTGAGGGGACTGAGGTGTTGGCGGCCGGGCCGATCCCGCTGCCGACGCTGGAGCCCCGCGGGGCGGTGTTTGCGGATATTGCCCTGGCTGGACGAACGCCGATTCGCGTTGTCGGCATGCATCTGGACCTGTCAGGTATTCGGCGGCGGCAACAGATAAGGGCGATCCTCCACCATTCGGGCGAATGCGGCCTGCCGCTTATCCTGATGGGCGATATGAACGAATGGTCGGCGCTCGGCGGCGCGCTGCGCGAATTTGGTGCGGGCTTCCGCGTGCTGGCTCCTGGGCGCAGCTTTCATAGCCGCCGCTTGGTCGCCGAACTGGATCGCGTGGTGGTGACAGCCGACATCAGCGTGGCCGCGTGCGGGGTGCACCATAGTGCGGCGGCGGCGCGGGCGTCGGACCATCTGCCAGTGTGGGCTGATCTTGCGCTGCCAAACGCCGCATCTGCCTAAAAAACAGGCAGCCCTGTTCGCAGTCGCACAATAAGTGGGCGCAATATTATTACGCGCCGTCCCTTGTTCCCGGAAATACTGGACCTGCGCGAACTGGCACGGCCTTTGCGTATGTAACCTGTGACTGGCGGGGTGCAGTGCTGTGCGCCGTCCGATCCAAATGATGCGCGCATCGGCGCAAGGCGACAGGGGACGGCAATAATGCGATCAACAGTTTCACGATGGGCGACAGTGGGGGCAACCGGACTTGCTGCCCTCGCCGCAACCGCTGCCAGTGCGGCCGGTCCGGTGCGCGCACCGACCGCAGAGGTCATGGCGACAATGGTCAATAAGGGCGATACGACGTGGATGTTGGTCAGCTCGGCGCTGGTCCTGCTGATGTCGATCCCCGCCTTGGCGCTGTTTTACGGCGGTCTGGTGCGGACCAAGAACATGCTCAGCCTGATGATGCAGGTGTTCATGATCGTCAGCGTCGCGTCGCTAGTCTGGGTGTGCTGGGGCTATTCGCTGTCATTCACTAGCGGGAACGCGTTTATTGGGGGGTTTGGCAAGGCATTCCTGCAAGGCGTTGATGCCACCACCGTCGCCGCGACATTCAGCAACAATGTCTACATCCCTGAATATGCGTTTATCGTCTTTCAGATGACCTTTGCCTGCATCACCCCGGCGCTGATCGTCGGGGCATTTGCGGAGCGGATCAAGTTCACCCCGCTGATCCTGTTTACCGTTGCATGGCTGACCTTTGCCTATTTCCCAATCGCCCACATGGTCTGGTATTGGGCGGGCCCGGATTTCTTGCCTGACGCACCGACTGATGTCGGCCTGCTCTGGGGCATGGGCGCGCTCGATTTTGCGGGCGGCACCGTGGTTCACATCAACGCCGGGATACTGGCCTCGTCGGCTGCCTGATCGTCGGCAAGCGGATCGGCTATGGCCGCGAAGCGACCCCGCCGCACAGCATGACGATGACGATGATCGGTGCGGCCCTGCTCTGGGTCGGCTGGTTCGGCTTTAACGCTGGCTCCAACTTGGAGGCCAACGGTCTGGCCGCTCTCGCCTTTATCAACACCTTTGTGGCCACCGCCGCTGCTGCGGTTGCGTGGTCGCTGATCGAACAGGTCCGCCATGGCAAGCCATCGCTGCTCGGTGCTGTGTCCGGCGCAGTTGCCGGGCTGGTGGCGATCACCCCGGCCAGCGGATTTGCCGCCCCGATGACCTCTATCCTCCTCGGCTTTGTTGCGGCGTCCGTCTGTTACATGTTCGTCGCGATCATCAAGAACAAGCTGAAATATGACGATACGCTCGACGTGTTTGGCATCCACTGTGTCGGCGGCATCGTCGGGGCGCTGGGCACCGCGATTGTGGCTGACCCAGCGCTCGGTGGGCAGGGCTATTTCGACTACACCGTCTTCCCGGCAGTGGTCGCCGGTTATGACATGGGCGGTCAGTTCATCACCCAGGTCAAGGCGGTGTTGCTGACCCTCATCTGGTCGGGCAGCGTTTCTGCCATCCTATTCTATGCGCTCAAATTCACCATGGGTCTGCGCCCATCGGAGGAAGACGAGCGCGAGGGGCTCGACACCACCGAACATGGCGAGCGGGCCTATAATTTCTAACCAGCTTGGGCTCGCCGGCCCGTCCCTCGCATCTCCCCTTCTGATGGGGGCGGACCGGTAGCCTAAACGATGTTCCTCCTGCGAACTGCCTGTGGCCGGAGCTTACAAAGCTCCGGCCATTTTTTGCTTCACAGCCGGACGGACTCGCGCCATAGAGATTGTTCGAGTTTCGGGAGGGGAGAGCCCGGAAGGCTGGGCCGGAGTTGCGCATCGCGCCTCCGGCCTTTTTTTATGGCTCGACAGATTGGATACGCCCCGCCGATGCCGTTCATTCTCACCAACGACCGCGGCACCACGGTCGAAATCATCGAAACTGGTGCCGCGATTCGCACTGTGCAGTTCGCCGGGCGCGACGGGGCGCTGGCAAACATCGTGCTCAATCTACCGAATGCGGCGGCCTATGCCAGCAACCCGGATTATGTCGGTGCCGTCGTCGGGCGCTTTGCCAACCGGATTGGTCAGGCGCGTTACCATGATGGCGAGCGCGCGGTGCTGTTAGAGGCCAATGACGGGGCGCATATGCTGCACGGCGGCAGCGCGGGTTTCAGTACGCGGCGCTGGGCGGCGGCGACGGTCAATGACACGGCGGTGGTGCAGCTGACGCTGGTAAGCCCCGATGGCGATGGCGGTTTTCCCGGCGAAGTGACGGCGACTGTCACCTACACGCTAACCGACGATGACCAGTTGATCGTCGATTTTGCCGCGACGACGACCGCACCGACCCCGTTCAACATCACCCAGCACAGCTATTGGAACCTGTCCGGCGACGCTGGCGCGCTGATCGCCGATCATCTGCTCAGCGTTGCCGCCGACGCCTATCTGCCAGTCGATGCGGAGATGATCCCGACCGGCGAAGTCCGCGATGTGGCAGGGTCCGCATTTGACCTGCGCACACCGGTGCAGCTTGATGCGCAGCTGGCCGACGCCGGTGGGTTTGATTGTAACTGGGTGCTGAATGGAACCGGCCTACGCGATGTCGCCAGCCTCTATCATCCAGCCTCCGGGCGGCGGCTGACGGTGCGCACCGATCAACCGGGATTGCAGGTCTATACCGGCCAATATCTGGGCGCGTCCGGCCATCTGCCCTATGGCGGGCTGGCGCTCGAAACCCAGCATTTCCCCGACAGCCCGAACCAGCCGCACTTCCCCGATACAATGCTGCGCCCCGGCGCGCCATTCCGCAGCCGCACGGTATTTGCGCTGAGCGTGGATTAAGTCGCTACCTCAGCCTCTGCTTCGCCCTCACCCCGCCCGGTAACAGCGGCAAAGCCGATCCACACCGCAGCGTTCCGGAAAACGAACAGGTTGGTCGCCAGCGCGACCAGCACCGAGGTAATCAGCGTTACCAGCATCGCATCGATATAGTGGAACCACACCGGCGTTATCCCTTGTGGTTGCAGCACCGCGCTGAACAAGGCGAAAAAGCCAAAGCCCCACAGGACGCCCACGACGGCGGCGCGGGCATCGACATTGCGGAACATCAACCCGACGATGAAGGCCGACAAGATCGGCATTGAGGCGAGGCCGTTCAGCTGTTGCAGCAAGTTGATGATGCTGGTCGCGTTCGAGAATACTGGAACCAGCGCAATTGACGAGATGGTGAGCACGATAGTCGCGATCGTCGCCACCCGTCGCGCATCGGTCAGCGGTGCAACGAATTTATCATGGAAATCAACGGTATAGAGCGCAACGGTGCCGTTGAGGATCGCACTGGTATGGGCGATCACGGCGGCGGCCATCATCGCGGCGAACGTGCCCGATAGCCAGCCGGGCAATACCGTGGCGACGACCCGGCCATAGGCAAAATCATTGACGTCGCCGAACAATTTATAGGCGACGACACCCGGCACCACGACGATCACTGGAATGACGAGGATGCGGATCGCAGCGGCAGCCAGCACGCCCTTTTGCGCCTCCCGCACGGTTGGCGCGGTCATCGCCTTTTGGGTGATGATCTGGTTGGTCGACCAATAGAATATCTGGATGAACAGCATGCCGGTAAACAATGTGTGGATCGGGATCGGGCTGTCGATGGCGCCGATCATGCTGATGCGCTCCACCGGCACGCCGCTGAACAGATCAAAATCCACCGCCGCCAGCGCCAGGATGACGACCAGCACGGCAATTGCCAGCACGCCGATGCCCGAAAATGTATCCATCACCGCCACCGCCCGCAGGCCGCCAAAGATCGTGTAGCCAGCGGCGATGATCGCCATCGGCGCGGCGAACCACAGCAGCGAGATGTCGGTGCCGAGCATCGACGATAGGAACAGGCTGCCCGAATAGAGCGCGGCGGGCAGATAGATGGTGATCGCGCCAAACATGAACAGGAACGAGATGACGGTGCGGATGCTGCGCCCGCCATAGCGGCGCTCCAGCAGCTCGGTGACGGTCGTTACCTTGTGTCGATAATAGACTGGCACAAACACGATCGCCAAAATCATCAACCCGGCTAAGCCGCAAATCTCCCACCAGGCGAGCTGCATCATCTGATTGCCGTTCATCCCGACCAATTGTTCGGTGGACAGGTTGGTGAGGGAGATCGAGCCCGCAACATAGAGCCAGCTCAGACCGCCGCCCGCCAGGAACACGTCCTTGCTGCTATGATCCACCGCACCACCCACATTAGCGGCGGCGTTGGCGTGAGTCATCTGACGCA
>JANOPV010000006.1:0-24513 GCA_031422035.1 Sphingomonas sp.
GCCGCGCACCCTCATCGAGTTTTTCTACAAGGACGACGCGCTCGGCGATCCGTTGGTGTCCGAAGAGCATATCGCCTGTTTCGGCTGGTGCAGCCAGGATGAGCTGCACGACATTCAGGATCTCGCGATCCGGGTGAATGATTTCCTAAGCGGCATGTTCGCCGCGGTTGGCATCCGCCTGGTCGATTTCAAGATGGAGTTTGGCCGCCTGTGGGATGGCGACTGGAGCCGGATCATCTTGGCGGACGAAATCAGCCCCGACGGCTGCCGTCTGTGGGACATTGAAACCGGCGAGAAACTGGACAAGGACCGGTTCCGCCGCGACCTTGGCGGCGAAAGCGAAGCTTATCAGGAGGTCGCCCGGCGGCTCGGCCTGCTGCCTGAGGGTGAGGATTCGGCGGTGGTTGACCTCGAAAGCCACCGCAAGAAAAAGGGCAAGTAACCGGCGGTAGCGCCAACCGCCGCTTGACCACGCCCGGCCCCTCCGCCAGCGTGCACTTATGAAGCGTTTCTTGCTGGCCGGTCTGGCCTCCGCCTTGTTGTTTGCGCCGTTGCTGGCGCAGGTTCCCGCCCCCGCAACCCCGCCACGCGAAGCCCAGCCGAGCGGCGATGCACCGCCCGCACCGCAACCCGCGCGGTCAGCTCTTGCGGCATGGGGCCTCACCGGGCGCGATCTGCCGGTGGACCCCGCGGTGCGTTTTGGCGTTCTGCCCAACGGCATGAAATATGCGCTGCTGCGCAACACCACCCCGCCGGGGCAGGTGATGGTGCGGTTCGCCTTTGACATTGGCAGCCTGGAGGAAGCCGACGACCAGCAGGGCCTCGCCCATTTTCTGGAGCATATGGCGTTCAACGGATCGACCAACGTGCCAGAGGGGGAGATGGTCCATTTGCTCGAACGCAACGGCCTGGCGTTCGGCGCAGATACCAACGCCAGCACCGACGTCGATGAAACCAGCTATCAGCTCGATTTGCCGCGTAATAGCCCGGCGCTGATCGACACCGCGCTGATGCTGATGCGCGAAACCGCGAGTGAATTGCTGATCGCGCCAGCGGCGGTCGACCGCGAACGCGGCGTCATCCAGTCCGAACGGCAAACACGCGAAAGCTTTGCCTATCGCAACTATCTCGATGCCGAAGATTTTGAGTTTCCCGGCGCGCGGCAGACGGCGCGCTCACCCATCGGGCTTGAAAGCATCATCCGCACCGCCCCAGCGCAGCGCATCCGCGATTTTTACGACGCCTATTACCGCCCAGAACGCGCGACTTTGGTAATCGTCGGCGATATTGATGTTGATGCGGTGGAGGCGGCGGTGCGCGCGCGGTTTGCCGACTGGACCGGGCGCGGCGTCGCGCTGCCCGAAGCCGACCCCGGCCCGTTCCGCTTTGACCGGCCAGCGGTTGCCGATATTTTTGTCCACCCGGCAATCAACGAAACCGTCAGCATCATCCGCCACCGCGCCGCGCCGCTGGAGCGCGACAATCGGGCGCAGCGGCAACGTTATGCGCTCGAAGCCATCGGCGAAGCGATCATCCGTCGCCGTCTGTCGACAGTGGCGCTCGCTGCCGATGCGCCGATCATTGGCGGCGTGATGTCGGAAACCGGGGCGTGGGACCAGCTGCGCGTGGTCACACTGTACGCCAGCGCGCGCGATGGCGCATGGCGCAGCGCGATCCGGGTGATGGAAAATGAACAGCGCCGCGCGGTCGAGCATGGCTTTACCGATGCCGAAGTTGCCGAACAGGTCGCGTCGTGGCGCGCCGCCTATCGCAATGCGGTGGCCAGCGCGGGGACGCGTAACAGCGCCAGTCTCGCCGGGCAGCTGCTAGGCAGCGCGGACGGCGACAGCCTGTTCACCACGCCACTTATCAGCCAGAATGTGGCTGAGGGTGCGCTGGCCCGGGCGAACGGCGCGACCGTGACCGCGGCGTTCCGCAATATGGTTCAGGGCTTTGGCGAGCCGATGGTCCGGGTGACTATCAAACAGCCGATTGAGGGCGGCGGAGCAGCGGTGCTTGCGGCCTATACGGCGGCGACCCAGCTGGCGGTGGCCCCGCCAGTCGAGCGCGCGACGGCGGCCTTTGCCTATACCAATTTTGGCACGCCTGGCCGGGTGGTTGCCGATGACCGCGTGGCGGACCTCGGCATTCGCCGGGTGCGCTTTGCCAATAATGTCATGCTCAACATCAAACGCACCGATTTTGAAGACGACCGGGTGCGTATCTTGGTGCGGGTCGATGGCGGCGATTTGCTCGCCACCCGCGCGCAGCCGCTCCGGGTGGCGCTGGCCAATCTGGTCGCGCTCGGCGGGCTGGAGGCGCATAGCGCGGACGAATTACGCAGCATCCTGGCGGGCCGCTCAGTGGCGATGGCGTTCGGCTCCAGCACCGATAGTTTCGACCTGTCGGGCATCACGACCCCCGCCGAACTGTTGCTGCAAGCACAGCTATATGCCGCAACCATCCGTAACCCCGGCTATCGGCCAGAGGCGGTCACCTTGCTCCGCCGCATCTTGCCGCAACAATATGCGCAGGCCGAAGCGACACCGGGCGCTGTGATTGGGCGGCTGCTGCCCGCGATCATCGCCGATGACGACCCGCGCGCTGTCGTCCCGCCACTCGAAACGATGATGGCGCTCGACTGGGCGGAAACGCGCGCATCCATGGCCGACGCGCTGGCCAGCGGGGCGATTGAGATTGGCATTGTCGGCGACATCGAGGAGCAAGCGGCGATTGACGTCATCGCGGCGACTTTCGGGGCGTTGCCAACGCGCCGCGCGACCTTTGATCCGCGCATTGCGGAGCGTGTCCGCAGCTTTGCATCAGACCTCAGCCTGCGCACCTTGCTCCATCGCGGTGAGCGCGACCAAGCGGCGATCCTCACCTATTGGCCGACCCGCGACGATGCCGATTTGCGCGAAGATCTTGAACTTGACCTGCTCGCCGCCGTCTTTCAGTTGTCGTTGACCGATGATCTGCGCGAGCGGTTGGGGCGCAGTTACAGCCCCAGTGCGTCGTCGAGCCTGTCGAGTGATTTCCCCGGCTATGGCATCCTGTTTGCCGGGGCGAATGTCGATTTTGCCGACATTGCCGAATCCGAAGCGGCGATTGCGGCGATTGCCGCCCGGTTGCGCGATGCGCCGATCAGTGAGGATGTGCTGCGCCGCGCCCGCGCGCCCATCGTCGAACAATCGCGCGCCGCGCGGCGTACCAATAGCTATTGGCTGAACTATGCCAGGGTGGCGTCGAGCGAGCCCGCCCGGCTGGATCGCAGTCGGCTGGCCCCGGCAATGCTGGATGCTATATCGGTCGCCGACATCCAGCGGGTGGCGCAGCGATATTTGCGTGATGACCGGATGCTGCGCGTGCGCGTGGTCAGCCGGGATGCTGCGGCTGGAATCGCGGCCGGGGCTGCGGCTACGTCCGCAGCGCCCAGCGAGTAAACTCCCGCCACAGCTGATCGCGCGCATCGCTGGCTAGCAAGTCGGCGCCGGCGCGGTCGAACGCCGGGCGGTCAGCAGCGTCGGCATGGCCAGCAAGCTCGGCGAGCAACGCCTCATCATGCGACATCGCCCCGCAGCACGGCGGCGACAGGGTGAACCGCTCGGGCCACATATCGCCGACCAGATGGACGATGTGCAGGGCATGATGCGCGCGGGTGATCCCGCCGATCCGCTCCGCCAACAACGGGATCGGGTCAATCGCTCGGCGACGCGCAATGATGACGAGCCGCAGGCACATGATGATGCGCACGCCGACGCGCGGCATGTCGGACAGGCGGGGGTGCGCAATGAGGGCGGCGAGGGCGGTGGGCTGCATATCCGCAACCTAGCAATGTGCTATTGCAAGTCAATCGCAAACTGTGAACATTGTTATACTACTTCCACCAAGCCATTCATTTGCACAAAATAAGCGGCGATCAGCGTCAATCCTTGACGCGATAGCCGCAGATTATGCCGAGGATGAAGGTGACAAAAATCGCCAGATTGATGTCGCCATCAGGATCCGACCAGCCGAACATCTGCTGGCCGAAATACCAGAGGCTGATGAACATGGCGAGCGCGATGACGCCCATAGCGACTACCCTTTGCTGGGCCGCCGGATGAACAATGACGACCAAGCTCTCCGTTTAGATCAAAATGGTTACCGAATCGCCAAACCGGACCGGCGGCTCTTGCCGCACCGTTAGGCCCGCGTCATAGGGGCGGCACAGTGTGCTGCCGCACTGCCGGAGAATGAACCGATGAAGGTCGAGATTTTCGTGACGTTGAAACCAGGCGTCCTCGATCCGCAGGGCAAGGCGATCCACCACGCGCTGGCGGGCCTTGGCTTTGCCGGGATCAACGATGTTCGCGCTGGTCGCTATATTGAGCTCGACGTCGCTGACGGCACCGATGATGCGGCGATCAAGGCGATGTGCGAGCAATTGCTGGCTAACACCGTGATCGAGAATTTCCGCATCGCCCGCGCGGTTTAGGTAGGCGAGAGGAACCGCATTATGCGCAGCGCCGTCATCGTCTTTCCCGGATCCAATTGTGATCGCGATATGGCGCGCGCCATCCAGCTGGTATCGGGACGCGCGCCGGACATGGTCTGGCACCGCGATAGCGACCTGCCCAATAGCGTTGACTTGATCGCGCTGCCCGGCGGCTTTTCTTATGGCGACTATCTGCGCTGCGGGGCGATGGCGGCACGCAGCCCGATCATGGCTGCGGTGGTCGCCGCCGCGGCGCGCGGCGTGCCGGTGCTGGGCGTCTGCAACGGGTTTCAGGTGCTGGCGGAGGCCGGGCTGCTGCCCGGCGCACTGATGCGCAATGCCGGGCTTAACTTCGTCTGCCGCGACATCGCGCTGACCGTCGCCAACAGCCAGAGCCTGTTCACCAGCGGCTATGGCGCCGATGAACGCATCGTCCTGCCGGTCGCCCATCATGACGGCAATTATTACGCCGACGCCGCGACCCTGGACCGGATCGAAGGCGATGGCCGTGTCGTGTTGCGTTATGCCGAACCGGTCAATGGATCGGCGCGCGACATTGCGGGCGTGGTCAATGCTGCGGGCAACGTCCTGGGCATGATGCCGCACCCCGAACGCGCGGTCGAGGATGCGCATGGCAACCGCGACGGCCTACGCCTGTTCGAAGGACTGCTCAGCGTTATCGCTTGAGGGCGGCGCGCTGCCCGGTGGCGCAGGCTTAGGCTCCAGCCAACGCCCGATTAACGCCAGCACCGTGGGCCACAGCATCGTGTTCCACACATCATGCACATGCGCTGCGAGGATGATCGCTGAGCCGCGGGCCGCCTCATTGCGCCAGTCGAACCACTCCCCGCCCAACGCAAAGCCCAGCGCCACCAGCCATGCGACAATCCATCCGCCACGCCATCGCCAGGCCAGCCGCGTCACAATGAACGCAGCCAACCCGATATGGATGTGCAAGGCATCGCGCGCCAGCCCGCTCCCGTCGACAAGCACCAACTTCCATGCCTGATAGGCAGCAGTGAGCCCGTTGATCATAGCGCCGCTCAGACACCCGACTTGAACGGGGAGAAGTCGGTGCCGCCGTCAAACACGTCCAGCCCCTCGCGGCGTTTCAACCAGCCGACGACTGCATAGGTCACCGGGGTCAAGCCGGCCTCCCACGCCACCTTCAGCCCCCAGTTGGTGACCATCACCATCAACACCTGTTCGGTTGACCAGATGCCCAGAAACGCGACCGGATAGAATATCAGGCTGTCGACGCCCTGACCGACAAAGGTCGAGCCGATGGTGCGGGTCCATAGCATCCGCCCTTCGGTGAGCAGCTTCATCCGCGCCATGACCAGCGCGTTGACAAACTCACCCGCCCAAAAGGCCAGGATAGACGCGAGTACAATCCGCCAAGTGCCGCCAAATACCGAAACATAGGTCGCCTGACAGACGGCGCCGCTGCCCGATTGCGGCGCAGCGTTAAGCGTAAGCACATCCGCCCCCGCGCACCACCAGTCGCCGGCGGGTGGCATAGCGACTACCGCCCAGCTCATCACCGCTAGGAACGTCAGCGCGCCAAAGCCGACCCAGATCACTCGGCGGGCGCGGGCATAGCCATAAACCTCGGTCAGGACATCGCCAAGCACATAGCTGATCGGGAAAAACAGGATGCCTGCGCCAAAGACAAACCCGCCGACCTCCGCCAGCTTTGACGCGCCAATAACGTTGGAGAGCAGCAGCACCGCGACAAAAGCCGCCATGACCACATCATAATGACGCAGCGGTCGCCCGGCGAGCGCGCTGGCATCGATACGCTGGATGGGTGCCCCGTCGGACGGCGTGTGGGGACTATGCGGAATTGCCGCGATTTCGGGCTGACCAGCGTTATCGGGAGACTGAGACATTAGACATCCATATCGGCCTCGTCTCCGAAAGGAAACGGCGCTATGCGATATAGCCGACGCGTCCGTAGCTCAACTGGATAGAGTTGCCGACTTCTACTCGGCCGGTTGCAGGTTCGAATCCTGCCGGGCGCGCCAAATTCTGGAGAGAGTCGCGGCGTGGACTGCTTTGCATCATGAGTTGGCGCGACCGTAGAGCGCAGACGGCGTCATGAAGCAGGCGACGGCGGTATAGGTGCTGAACGCGCGACCACCAGTCACTGCCGCCGGACCGGAACACACCCAGGCGTGGGCGGATATGTGCCCAAGATCATCATCGAGCCTTACGCCGAGATGGATAGCTGCGGGAACCCCCAACATGCGGCACAGGACCGCGGCGGCGAGCGCCTGAGGCAGGCAGTCGGAACGAAACGGGGCGATGCGCGCGGCGCGCAAGATAGCACGGCGCACCATATATGCGCGGGCAATCTGGGCTTTGTCGGCAATGGGCACCCAAGCGACGGCACCAATTGGCACGCCCAGGAACGGGGCCAGACGGCGAAATGGCAATAACCGCAGACATGCGGCGGCGAGCCCGATCAAGCACCATGCGGCGCTCAGCAGAGCTTTATCCTTAACCGGCATGCGCGTGAACCCGCCAACCATCCGCATAGCAGGGGCAACGCTGGAGTGAGGAAATGACAGCACAATTCCGAGATAGACCGTTTCCTGGCCGACAACAATCTTGGTGCTTGTCATTTCCGGTGGGTATCCGCAGTCTCCGCGCATCATGTCTGATCAAAAAACAGCGTCGTTGCTCCAGCATCCTGCCCACCTGCTCGAAATGTCACAGCGTCTGATCGCTGGTGGCAGGGCGGAAGTAGCCATCAGTCTCGCGCAAACTGCGATCTGCCACAGCGGCGGGACAGGCGTTGTTCAGGCTGTCGGCAAGGAAATCCTGACGCGTAAGATCGCTGGCTTTCACGGACCCATGCTGCGCGATGAGCTGCGCAATGCGGCTTACGCAGCAGGTATCGCCGCCTTGGCACCGGGGCGCACCGTGCTCGACATCGGCACCGGGTCCGGGTTGCTGGCGATGCTTGCGGCGCGCGCGGGTGCGCTCCATGTCTATGCCTGCGAGCTTGATCAGCGCCTCGCGGTCACCGCGCATGAGATCATTGCCGCGAACGGCCTCGCCGACCGCATCACGGTATTGCCGATCCATTCGGACAAGCTAGACTGTGAGCGCGATTTGGCAGGTGGGGTTGACCTCGTCATCTCCGAGATTTTTAGTGATGATTTGCTGGGTGAAGGGGTGTTGCCGTCATTGGGTGATGTGCGCCGACGCCTGTGTCTGCCAGGCGCACGCTTTCTGCCTGCCCGCGCTGCGATCCGGGTCGCGTTGGTGGGGAGTGGCGCGAACAGCGCGTCAGGCCGGTTTGGACAGATTGGCACGATCGAAGGGTTCGACCTGTCGTTGCTCAACCGGCATATTTCGAGCCATAAGCGATTTGCGATGAATTCGGGTGAGTTCGAACTCCGCAGCGACGCCGCTGACCTGCTGGCGTTCGATTTCGCCGATCCGCACGATGCAACCGATGAGACCAGAATCATCCTAGCGTCACATGGTGGGCCAGTGAGCGGTGTGGTGCAGTGGATACAGTTTCAAACCGCCGCCGACCATGTTTATGAAAATATGCCACAAAGCGCCGCTAAATCGCACTGGCGGTTGATGTACCATGCCTTTGATAAACCGATCGACACGCTGCGAGGACAGAATGTTGCGGTCCATGCGTGGCGAAACGAGCAAACCTTGCTTGTCTGGGGCGCCGAAAAACCGGTGTCTGATAATGTTTGAACGGCTGGTTCAGACAAGCTGCGGGCGCGCCAACGGATCGCTGCTATGCTCGGGCTGAGACACCGCCCAGCCGGCATAGACGCGGCGTGGCCCGCCCGCCGTCACCAGTGTCACCCGGTGTTCAATCGCATCGTTAACAGCGAAGACCATGATCGAACCCGGCTGGTCATATGTGACACAGTGGAACGGCGCTGACGCCCCTTTGCGTCTCATCTCAAACGCGCCGCCCGTAAAAGGCTGGTCAGACAGGTTGACCACCAGCCCCAGCTTGCGGTTATCGTCTTCCATGTCACTATGCCAGAAAAGCCCGTCGCTGCCGTTGGCGCGAGTTTGAACCAAACGCCCCATCGTTGCGCGCAACGGCGTTAGACCAGTTGCCATTTCCAGCCAGTCGAGCAGGGCAAGGCGACCAAGCAGCAGGCTTAGCGATGCGCCGACCCGCTGCGGTGCCTCAATCTCGCGCCAACCGATATGATCCACATAATTTTCGATATAGGGCGCGGCTGCGGCTCTTATGAGCAGCTTTGCCAACAGTCCCGGTTCAAAAGCGTCGTTGAAAAGTAGCGACGATTGGTGCTCGAACGTCGCGCGATAATGCGCAGGATCAGCATGGATGCTGGTTACATTGTTTGAGATCGTGAACGGTGGCACCGGCGCGGTTTAACAAAGGTCGTCGGCTGAGACCAGTCACCCTAAGGTGATGATCATCGCAGCTTTTCAAACGCGAAAATTTCAGCCTTGCTCGATTCGATCAACATATTGTCACGGCCGAAAAATGCACCGAAATGCGGGCGCATCCCCAACACTTCAAGTGGCAGATAGCGGTGCGCCACTACCGTGTCATGAAAATGGAAATTGCTGCCCCAGATGAACAATAGCCCACCGGACCGCAGGGTCCGGTCGAGCGTGGCGACGGCGGCTTCATATTTGGCAAACGGGAACATTGCGCTGCATGATTGCGGTCGTTCGGTATCAAGGTGACCATGGCGAAGCACCGACAAGCAGAACACGGCGTCATAGACGCCATCGACATCGGGCGGACTGGCGCTGTGGGTAAAACTAATCTGGCTGCAACCCAGTTTGGTTGCTGTGCGGCGAGCGATCGCAATGCTGCGGGGATTGATGTCCACAGCGTCGATCGCGGCGTTCGGCAGGTAACGCGCTATCGAGATCGGCTCCTGGCCAGTTGAGCAGCCATAGGACAGGATGCGCACGTCGCGTTTCCCCGCCAGTCGTTGCTGCGCGAATACAAAAAGGGCAGGATGCCGGTCGCTCCGGGTGGTGGGCGAAGGTTGGAGGATGCGGTCCCGTTGATCGCGCTGCAGACTGCGGACCATGCGAACTTCGGGCGAAACGACCTGCCGTATTGATCGCGCCAGTGCCCGGAGCAGCGGTACCCGGATCAGGTAGCGTCGGAACGGGAAGCGAGTGGTCATATTGGGCCCCGAAATTCCAGTGAGCGCATGTGCAGGGTTTGCGTGAAAACCCATCAGCCGACCATTGCGCATTTGCATTCAACTCACGATGAATGGAATAAGACTCTGATGACCTGCTTGTTCGGTTTTGGCCACATCATTGACTCGAATCTGGCGGTACGGGGTGCCGTTGCTGGCGATCACACCGCCGTGGCTGAGGGCGTCATCAGGATCCGCACCCGGCCTGAGCAGGCTATTGGCGATGCGCCGCTTTACACCCGCGACGACGATGCGCTGGTGTTCGGCGCCGCCAATGTTGGCCGCTATCGGTGCCAGCCGCAGTCTATTGACGTGTCACCTTGCCCCGGCGCGAACATGGAATGGGTCGCTGCTCTGCTGATCGCCACCGCGCTGCCCGCCGCGCTGTGGATGCAAGGCAAGTTCGTGCTGCATGCGGCTGGGATTGTCCTGAATGGGTCGAGCCACGCCATCGCTATTGCCGGGCGCAGCGGCGCGGGCAAATCGTTGCTGGCGGCGCAATTGCTCGCCCAAGGTGCACGCCTGTTGGGCGACGACAGCCTCGCGCTTGCGGTGACCGATGCGGGAGTAACGGCGTGCGGGCTGCCGGGCGGCACTCATTGCCGGATCGGAAAAAGTGACGACCGTCGCTTCGATCCGGTTGCGCCCAACCAGTCGGTTCTATCCGCGCCGCTCGGAGCGATCATCATGCTCGATGGTTGGGCGGAGGCTTTCGACTGCACGGCGCTTAGCAAGACGGCGGCGGTAGCGCAGATCATCGCCAATCAGCACCGGCCACTCGTCCCTGCCGCTCTCGAACAGCGGGGTCCCGTTCTCGCGCAAGCCGCCGCGATTGCCGAGCGGGTTCCAGTTGTCCTGTGGCGGCGGCGCGATGGCGAAACCGAGCTTGCGGCGTCGGAACTGGAAGCCATATCTGCGTTGTTATAGAAATCACTGTGTAAGAAGGGTCGGCTTAATGGCACTAGCCAAACCGACGCCAGGCGTCGATCCAGTGTTAACGACTGAGCGTTGTCGCTAACCACTGGCCGAGAAACAGCACTGACGGATAGGCGGCTAGAAATGCCCACGGATAGGTGTTCAGTCCCATGACGGCGGCAATCGTCAGATGGAGTAGAAACATCCCCGCCAACGCGACGTAAAGCACCGGGGCCGGAGCGAATAGGGCCAGCGGGAACAGTGTTTCGCTCCCCATGATGAGCCAGCCCAGCACCAAGCTCGCTCCAGTTTTGCTGACCAGCGCTGCAGTCCATGGCTGGCCCCATGCGTACGACCTCAGCGCCTGTCGAGGGACGGTGCCATTTTGCCATCCAGCGAGCAGCAGCTTGCTTGCCCCGGCAGCGAAATAGGCCAGCGTCAACTGCCCGCCGGTCCACAGACATCCCGCTAGAACCAGTTGGTCCGAACCGACGGCAAGGCCCATATTTTGCAACAGCGCACCGCTCGCCACCGCCATCGCCATCTTGTCTGCCCCGTCTGCGAACGAACGCTGCGCCAGCGCGAGCACTGCGAGGAGAAAAACTGCAAGCAAGGCTAACGTCAGCAGCATCAACGGCAAGACTAGCAGCCCCAACGACGCCATCAGCAACCCAGCAATCAGCACTGGTAGGCCGCTGTCACCATAAATCACAGCGACCGTGCTTGACCGTAGGGCACGGGATTTGCGCAGGCGCTGGAGGTCCCAGCCGAGTGCGCTGCCGTCGCGCCAGTGTCGCAGGTCGGCGAACCATTGCAGCGCGTGCAGCACCCCCCATAGCCCCAGCAGAGCACAGCTGCACCGAATCAGCAGTTCGGTCGCAATCACGGGCAGTGCCAGGCTGAGAGAAAGCGCAGGGCAAGTGGGCGATCAGTCCGCCCTCGCGTCAGGACAATGGCAAATTGGAGTAGCTCATCGGGGCCGCCGCGGGCGCTGTCCAGGCAGTGTCGCAGCACGGTGAGATAAGCCAGCGCCGTTGGCCGTGCGGCAGTTCCCGGCGAGGTTTCGGTGATTGCAAGCAAGTCCATGCATTCGCCAATCGCGGACCGGCTGCGATCATGCGGGTTCCATAGCGCGCTCAGCAACGGCCGAGTCTCCCACCACAGCAGCTCGCTCCATGGGCCCGGTATGTCGCCGCCATCGTCAAACCGTGCGAGGAGGTGCATGTCATCGAAGCGCGACGGGTCGCTTGCAGCCCGCGCCTGAGCGAAGAATTTCCATTGCGGAACGATGCCAAGCCTATCGAGTGTCAACCAGAACCGACTCGACACTGCGAACTGGCGTATCAGCCCGATGATGAGGAGTGCCGATACGACGACCAACACTGCCAAAGCGAGCGCATCAACCAAGCGTGCCAACCACCAGCCGTTGTCGCCGTTCAAACAACATGGCGTAGCTGAGGGGCTGCTCGCGGCTGCCAGGGTGGCCAGCTATCCTGCGTGAGCGGGCATCGTTATGCGTCCGTGCCAGCAAAGCAACAGTATCGAGTTCTTCAACGGTGAGCTTCATGGCAGAAACCTGCTCGACCAGCCGGCTTCGGGCAGCGCACAGGTCGATTGCCGACCGAACCAGCGATAGCGATTGCGCGCGACATAGCGGTAAGCCGCATCGCGCAGCGAGCGCGGCAGCACGTTCAGCGCGCCGACCAGCCTGAACGCCCCGCCGAGCGCGGCGACGGATTTGATCGCGGCCTCAGATTCGAGGAAAATCAGATCGCCATCAATAAGGATAACTGAGCTAGGCTGATCAGGGTTTTGGCCACAACGCTCGAAAATTGCTCGACCTTGTTGCGACGTGCTTGCTGCGAAGCGGAATATCCCGTTGCTATCGTGCTGCAGCAAAAAGCGCACGAAACCGTCACAGAGCCCACATGCACCATCGAACGCGATTACCATTGCAAAAGATTATCACTGGGCCGCAAGTGGCACAACGACGACTTTATGCATTGAACTGTCGTCACTCGGCATGCTTATCACCAATCAGCCGCTCGGAAGCGCGCCGAAAGTGCCGGTCGAGATGGAGATTTAGCGTCGTCATTAGCAGATGGAAGCGCGCGTCTTCGAGCTTTGCTGGCCAGTTTGACATGCCCGCATTCCACCGCGCGTTGGCACCAGTCCAAGTTTCTCCGGCGGTGAGCAACGGCTTGATTTGCGTTTGAATATCATGCGCGGTGTGAACCCTGGCTTTGGCCTCGGCGAAGCCTACCTTGCCCTGTTCAAGCCCGACCGCCAAGTTGCAGAAATACTCAGCACAAACTCTGGGGCGCCATTGCCCGTAGATCGTGCAGGCCGTGCCAGCGAGATTATGGCAGGGCAAAGCAAAGGCGCGCTGCTCCGGCTTGTCCTCGCGCGGGGCGATGACCTGGAACCCGTTCGCTTGCGCCTGCTCGATCTCTTCGGGAACTAAATTGGCGCTCGGGTAAACCACACCCGAACAGCACATTCCGCAATCGACGCACAGCGCGCTGACGTCCGTGCGCGATCCTGTTGCGCTCATCAGGTCGGTTTACCCGACCCGGTCTGAACGAAGACGCCATCGGGTCGGCGATGGAAGACGCCTTGGTGGGCCGCAGTTTTCGACAGCAGCGGCCACCGGTCCATCTTATCGGTGCCGAAGGTAAAGCTCAGCAAAACCACCGGCTCGCTGGTTTCACCGGGCTCGACAGAGTGGAGGAACTTATCGCCTATTATCAAAGCTTTGCCAAGTTTATAGGTGTATTTCTGCTCCCGGCCCAGCATATCGCGATACAGCAGACCCATCTCCTCACAGTTTTCGGACAGCGGCGTGATATAGTTGAAGGCATCATTATGGCCGTCATTCCAGTCGACGTGAAAATAAGGCTTGGTGCAGGTGCGGCGCGTGACGAAAAACCCGGAATAGAGCGTGATCGCCTTGTCCAGATCGACATAGCGCTCGACATGGCCCGCTGCACCAGTGCGCCTAAACAGATCCTCGAAAAAATCGAACGAGCGTTCGTCTATCTGGGATATCCAGCGCAGGTCACTGTTCCAGTTAGCGAGCTGCATGACGAAGAATTCCAGGTCGCGGCCTAGCGTGATCCGACCGCTTTTGGCGGTAACAGCGCCTGCTTCTTCGGCGATTGGGCTTAGCGAATGCAGCACATCAGCAGGGACATCGACCTCAATGACATTTCTGGCCAGAAGCTGCGGGTTTATGAAATGCTTGTCGGCCAGCTTCATGTTGGCTCTGGTGGATCCGGCCGCAGATCAAAGGCAACACAAATACGTTTTTCCTTGGTGCGATGCGGATAGGTCCGGTGATAGCATTGGGATGGAAACGTCATGAGTAGCCCCCCGTGCGGGCGGACCATATGTTCGCCAAAAGCCGCAGCGCCTTCCGCTCCGGCCAGGTCGTTCGGTAGACCAAAGGCCAAGCAACCGTCCTTGGTATCACCGTCCGCAATGGAGTCCGGGATGCGCACATAATAGACGCCGCTGAGCCAGCCAAATTGGTGGACGTGCCAGGTTTCAAAGCCCTCACTCTCGGTAATCACGCACCAGTTGCGCAAAAACGCCGATTGCGGTGCTGCCGCCGCCCATCGGTGGTCGGATTGTCCGACCTGCACCGCATGGCGTTCGATTGTCGCGATAATCTGTGCGAGCAACGCTTTGACTAGCGGGGTATCCGCCCGCGCCGGATTCTCTATCCGCCAGGTCAGTTCAGACGCGCTGCCATAGCGTTCGTAGCGCATCCCCGGATGGGCGAGCAGTTCGGTGGCCAGCGCGGCGTTAAACCCTGCAATTGTGTCCCAGCCCGGCGGCGGAGCGAGGTCTTCAGCGATATGAAAAGCATCAAACCCGTCAGCCTTCTTTGCAGCCGCAATGTCGCCGGCCTGCGCGTGAGCGAGCGATTGGGCGGCAAACAGCCGCGCGTGGTGCGCGCCTTTTGCGAGCAAATCTTCGGTAAACGAAACCACAACGTCTGGGCGCTTAGCGGCCAGTTCAAGCGCGGCAACGCGCTTACACGCATCGCGATTATGCGGGTCGAGGGCCAGCGCCGCCGCCAGCGTCACCAGCGCTTTGTCCGTATCACCCAGCCGCGTCTCGCATTTGCCGCGCGTTGCCAGCGCACCGGCGCGCTCATCGTCGCGCGTCGCGAGCGCAAGTGCGCGTTCAGCGGCAGCGTGCGCCAGCCGATTCGCGTCCGCCGTTTCAACCGACAAATACGCATGCGAGAGGATCGATTCGCCGCGATAATCAAGCGGCTCGCCAGTGGTGAGAATTTCTATGACTTCGCCAAACGCTTCTTCGAGCATCAGTAGGCGGCACAGGCCTTCGCGGTGTTGCGGGGCGCTTGATCGTGCGTAGACGGCGCGCAGCAAGACGAGCTCCTGTCCGACCGTCAGCGCCTTTTCGGGCTCGCCGCGGATCAGCATTGGCATCGTCGACACCGGCTCAATCTCGGGACAGGTTGTAAAACATTACAATCATGGTAGACCCGGTGGTCGCAAAAAGAAAATTCTGCAAGAAAAATGGCAGCTTTTGATGTTATGACGGGGATCATTCTGTGAGGTGATCGCCCTGGGAGTATGGCGATGGTGACTGAAAAATGTTCCGAAGCGCACTTGGTCCGAAGCGCACTTGGGTCGAACCCGAAATTTTTGAGCTCGATGTCATGGACACCCACGCGCTTCCATTTCGTGGTGCCGACGTTGGCGGCAATCCCTTTCCGGATTGCCAGCGCTCCTGATATGCTGTTCAGCCGCTGAATGCGGTCGCTGTCGACGAACGCTGCATTAGTGGTGACTGCGATCAATCAGGGCGCGAATGGATTGTAAGTGCTAGCAGACTGATATTGGCCCGGACGGGCGGATCAGAATATTAAAACGGGGATGATAATTATGGCAGATACAAATATCACGAAGCAAATTTGGGTTGCCCCTGAAATTCGGGAACTTGATGTGGTGGAGACATTTGCGGCGCCAAAGCGTGGCGCCGATGTCGGCGGCAATCCCTATCCCGATTGCCAGCGCTCCTGAACCAGCGAATCGCGGGCAAGCCCGCCAGCCGAGCCTAGAGCAAGGCAATATCGGTTGGCGGGCCATTGAGTGATAGCTGGGCGACGCGATTAAATGCGCGGTCGAGTATGACGACGGCCCCGGGTAGGGAATCGCGAATTTGGCGTCGGCCAAAGCTTGATACGCCCACAATGATCCGGTCCGCAGAGACTGTGAGGCCGCGCGTCATCATGTCATCGGATACTGTTATTCTGCGCCCATCAGACAATAGAATTTCCCCTGCGCTTGACCCGCAATGCCAAATCACGCCCGCCTCGTCAGCAACGATATCGTGGCAACATTGTCCGTCGAGTGGATGGATTGACAGCGGGTTCCAGTCGCTGTCGAGCCACGCAAGTTCACTGTTCCGCACGGGCAGCACCTGACCATTATGGCGCATGATCGCGATCCGTGATCCAATTTTTGCGACCCCATTCAGGTGAAGATACATCCCGGTCCGCGCGTTTGAACTAGCCACCGGAAAAGGATGCTTCACATCAACCAGATCGCCCGCAAGCGTATAGCGCCGGATGGCCTGATTGGAGGTATCCACTACGCACAGCAACCCATCAATCACCCTGACCTGATGGCAATTTGTATGCAAACCCGTAACCAAAACCACCGGGTTAGTGAGCCGTCCTTCGACCAAGTCGATGCGAATGATGCGCCCGAGATCAACACTGCGATCACGCATCCCGCAATTCTCGAACAGGTAGAACTGGTTTTCGTGCCGGCAAATGCCAAAGAACCATCCGTGCAGTGCGGTACAGACGCGGTCCTCTGCCACCGCGAACACTGCGCGATGCGACGCGACCAGCCACGTATAGGGCGTCATGTCCGGCTCGGCGATCCTTACGATATTGCGCTCATAGGCATCGCGGGCCAGCGCCATTTTGATGGCGCGTCGTTCTTCGAGACTAAATGTTTCAGACATCCTATCATGCATAGCGGTTCGTGGTTGCGCTTCAACCCAACAGGTCAGGACAGGCGTAATCATGGCTGAATCAGAGCCGCGCTCCAGCGGCATCTATGGCCTGTTTTACCGCGACAGTGCACCGGTCGCGGCACGCGATACCCGCGCACTTGGCATGGACTTACCGCAAGCGAACCGCAGTTGGTTGATGGAGGGACATGATCCGCATGCGCCCGCCGCAGTGTATCGTCACAGCGACGCCGACGGCGACACGCTGTTGGTGGGAGAGGTCCATAACGGCGGGGACATCGCGGCCCGGCTTGGTTTGGCCAGGACCACACCAACTGGCCGTATCGCGCGGGCCGCACTGGCGCGTTTCGGATCGGATATGCCAGCTGAAATGCTGGGCGAATGGTCGCTCCTGCACCGCGCTCCCGATGGCCAGCTGACGGCTATGGTGGGGCCCGCATGTCGTGACCGGCTGCATTATGCGATTGTTGGCACGCGAGTCGCGGTTGCGCCTGACCTGTTCCGGCTGGCGCGGATCGCGTGGATCGGCGGCGACGTCGATGAAGCTGGCCTACTTTTTCGCTGGGGAGGGGGGCATATTCGCGCGCGCCAGGGTGGTCGGACGATGCTGGCCCGAGTGCGCGTGCTTGAGCCGGGCGCCAGCGTGATGATCGGAGCCGACGGCCGGGTCGTGCATGCCGCCGCCGACGTGCTGGTGCCGCAGCCGCGCTGGAGCGGGACCTTCGCCGATGCCGTCGCCGAGAGCGAGGCCCTGTTGCGCACCAGCATGCGCGAACGAATGGCGGCAACAGCCAGGCCGGCGGTGTTGCTAAGTGGCGGGCTTGATTCGTCGCTCCTCGCATGGTTGGCGGCGGCGGAGCGCAGCGATCATCAGACGCTGACTGCGATAACGTCGGCGGTCGCTGCCGACAGCGGGCTGGTCGATGAATCGCGCTTTGCACTGCAGGTGGCTGACCATCTCGGGCTGCATTGTGACCCGGTAATGGCCGAACGTGACGCCAATTTCTTTCGCCCACCCGATGCAATCCTGTCGGGCGCCAGCGGCCCGTTCGTGTCGAACCGGCATTGTCTGACCGAGGCGTTTCAGCGGGCCGCAAAGGCCGATGGCGCGACCCTATTGGTCAATGGCTGTTATGGCGAGATGACGGCGACCGCCCGCTTACCCGAATTCGGTCTCGCCAAGCGCCTCCGCGCGATGGCCGCGCAAGCCTATCATGGCCTGCGTAAAGCTGATTCCGAACAGGGCGCGGGAAACCAGTTTCATATCAGGCTGGCCCGCCATCGGCTTGCGAACCTGCCCGAGCCGATAGCGGCAGCTGTAGCGCAGTCCATTGATCCGGCGGGGCCTGTTCCCGAACGGTCGGATCTGCTCGGCTATATGCCCGGCGTGAGCAAGTCACTGGCCCATCCCAACGAATTCTATCCCGGCGCATTGCGGATGGACTTCCCGTTTCGTGACATGCGGCTCTATCGCCTGTTCGCTGGTTTTCCGGTTGCGATGCTGCGCGAAGGCGGGAGTGACCGGCCCGTGGTTCGCGCCATGCTTGACGGACGTTTGCCCGATGTGATCCGCCTGCGTCGCAGCGGCATGCCAGCAGAACCTGATCGTTTTCGCCGGATACAGCGCCAGGCTGCCGCTGCGCACGCGCGCATTGCCGCATTTCGCAAAGTAGATATTGGCGAATGGATCGACCTCGATTGGCTCGACGCCGCATTGCTGCGTGTCGCCGCGAACGGTGCCGCGACCAACGACGAAACGAACGAAGTCCAACTCACCGCGATGGCCGCAGAGTTTCTGTGTTGGTGGCGCAGCCAGTCCTGACGATCAGATCGGGATGATGTCAAAGGCGACGCAAATCCGCTGCGCCGCCATGCCGTGCGGATAGGTCCGGTGATGGGCATGTGACGGGAACAGCATTAGCTCACCTGCCTCAGGCAGCACAGACACTTCGCCAAAGCGCGTCGCCGCAGCGATGCCTGGCAAACCATCGGGCAGGCCGAAGGCGATGTGCCCGGCTTTGCCACTGTTCGGGCCAAGTCCCGGCGGGACCAGCGGATAGTAACCGCCGCTCAGCCAGCCATCGGGGTGCATATGCCAGCGCTCATGCCCCTCGGCATCGGTGATGACGCACCAGCTGCGCAACAGTGCCCGCTCTGGACGCGCGGCGAGCCACGGGTGCCCTGTCGGGGGCAGCGCATTAGCCCAATGTTCCACCGCACGCGCGATCTGTTCGAGCAGCGCAATCCAGACAGGCGTGATGCCCGCTGTGGGCGAATCGAGCCTTTGTGTCTGTGTAGAGGCCGTACCGAACCGGTCTTGACGTAGTGCTGGATTGCCGGTCAGCTCTTCAGCCAGCGCGGCGTTAAACTGTGCGAGGCTCTCCCAACCGGGCGCTAGCGTAATCGGGCTGCGGCGCAGAAAGCGCGCAATGCCGACCGTTGATCGCGCATCCTCGTCCCGCCCGATCGCGGCGAGTGCCATCGTCCGGGCGGCGAGCACGCGCGAATGCGACACACCCTCGGCAAGCAGGTCAGCCGTCAGCGCCTCGACCGCAGCCGCGTCGCCCTGTCGAAGCAGCTGCACGGAGAGGCGTTTGAATGCGGCGACACTGCGGCGATCAAGCGCGAGCGCCGCGCGCAGAATGGCGATGGCGGCGTCGCTGTTGTCGAGGCGCAGCTGGACCTTGGCTTGATCGGCCATGACCCGCGCGCGGGCCGACGGGTTCCTTGCCACCGATAAGGCGTGGTCAGTGGCCATGCGTGCAAGGTCGAGATGCTTGTTATCGCGCAACGAAAAGCAGGCGTGCGCCAAGGTTAGCGCAGTTGCGTTATCCAGCTCGGCGAGTGACGGCGCCAGCAAAGCGACCGTCTGGTCGAACTGGTCGAGCTCGTTACAAAGCTTGCCCAACATGCTCCGTAGCGCGATCGACATGGGCCTTTGTGTCAGCGCGTCCTGCAGCAACCGAGCCTCGGCCTCAGCGGACAGCGCCTTTGCTGGTTCGAGCGCGATGGCTAGCGGACCAGTCATCGGCGTATCAACCAGCCATTGCCGACAAAGCGGACTGAATCCTTAAACGGCGCGCTTCGGCATCGAACCCCTTGACCGCTGGCAGGTGACGCACCGGCACCGCGCTCGCCAGCGCGATCAGCGCGGCGCGGCGCTGGCCATGGCCCAGCATCGCGGACAGCCAGCGAGGACGGAACAGATGCGGCGGCAATTGTCGAACCGCCTCAGCGAGGGGCACATTTGCTGGACCGTCGCCCAGCAGAAAAATGCCCGCAAGCGGAAAGGTGCGATCCGCGGCACGTGCGTGCGGTCGGATCAACAACTTGCCGCGCGCATCGTCGGGTACACGTGCATCCAACACGGCATCGACCAGTGCGGCGGTGGCGGGATGGAGGCGCACCGCCGCCCGTCCGCGGGTCACGCGAAAGCCCATCTCGCCTTCGGGGGGGCAAAGCACGCTGAGATCGTCGCTGAGCAAATGCGCACCATGGCTGAGCAATTCCGCGGTTATGGTCGATTTCCCCGTGCCCGCTTTCCCAGCGAACAGGAAGGCGCGTCCATCGAGTTCGACCGCACTCGCATGAAACGGCAACATGCCAATCCCGGCCATGGCAAGAGCGGTGACGGTGCTAAAAAACGTATCGGGCAGAGCGCCGTGCCAGCCGCCATGCGGGAAATAGTCGATCTGCCGGCCGTCTTTGACATCAAAGGTCGCGACATTCGCCCAGCCAAAGCGGACGCCATCGTCGCAGATTTCGCCACGGGCTTTCCGCGCTAGGACGGTGCGCTCAGGTAGCTGGGCTATCTGCCGAACTGTAAAGCTTGTCGCGGTTGCCGCGCTGCCCTGTGCAGCGCTGCTCGCTCCATTGCCCACAACTGCATCAAAGTGCGAAAGCGGGAGATCAGCCGCCCAATCCTGTCCGAATGCCCGTGCCCTGAACGGCAGTTCGCTCAACTCGGCGCTGCAAGCTGCAAAACGTGCATCTGTTCAAGCAATGTGGCTACTGACCGCGCACAGGTAGCCTCGTCAACCGCATAGTGGGCGAGCAAACCGCCTTCGATCTCTGCTTGAGTGCGCGGCTGTTCAAGCGTCTGCCAAACCGCACCAGCCGACGCGTTCAGCGAGACATATTTTCCGGTTTCGATATTCACCATGACGAAATTATCTTCGATCTGCGAACCAACCCAATCTTCGTTGCGTTGCCAAACTTGTCCAACCATAATTTCCAGCCTAGCGCAGTTAGAGGGCAATAATAGTTTTTCCGAACCATTCGCCGTGCAGCGAGCGCGATGAGTCGGTAAACGATACAGCTACGTTAAGGGCGAACTTTTCGCGGATCAAGTCGATGGTGAGGGCGGTGTCAGTAAACGAAATGATCCGATCTCAGAAACCCGACCAAGGCGCGTTATCGGCGCTTGTCGGGCTGTTGGCTGAGGCCCCGAGACGAGATCTCATTCTCGTCTCCATCTTGATGCTCACCGCAGCCCTTACCGAAGGGGTCGGGATCATGCTCCTGGTGCCCATCCTGACGGTGACTGGGCAGTCTGGGCCGCCGTCGTCCGAGCTGGGCAACCTGCTGGATGGATTTGCGTTACCGAACAGTCTTGGACTGTTATTGTGCGTGTTTGTCGTGCTGATCGCCATGCGCGCGCTGCTCCAATATGTCCTGCAACAGGCAAGAAATCAGGTTGAATACAGGGTTGTCGACGGTCTGCGCGCAAGGTGCTTTCAGCGCTTGTTGAGCGTCGAATGGCGCTGGCTGACGCAGTCGCGTGCTTCGGATTTTAGCGCGCTGCTGATCACCAATATCGCTCGCGTCGGGTCGGGCTTGACCAATGTCATTCAGCTTTTGGCGACATCACTGGTTGCCATTGCCTATCTCGCCATCGCCCTCATCCTGTCGTGGCAAACCGCGGTGGTCGTAGCCGTCGGCGGATTGGCCGTGATTGTAGGCTTTTCTGGGCTGCGCCGCCGCGTCACGGCGCTTGGGCTGGATTTTGGGCTGGCGAACAGGGCGATGCATCAGCAGCTCCAGGAGGGGGTTGCGGCCATCCGCATGACCAAGCTGACCGGCAATGAAGCGCAACAAGCTGCCGCCTTCACTAGCGTCATTGAGACGGTCCGCCATCAGCAGCTGGCCTATTCCCGGCAATCAATGCTTGGCCAGGCGGCGCTTCAGGTTGGCGGCGCTGCGTTGCTGGCAACCATCGTCTATATCGGTCTGGAGCTATGGCACGTCCCCATCCCGATATTGTTGCCACTGTTGTTGGTATCGATCCGGTTGGTGCCGATGCTTAGCGCCCTCCAGCAGGGCTGGCACATCTGGCTTCATGCAGTTCCGGCGCTTGCCGAGATCCGCGAGCTGCTGGTTGAACTGGACCAGAATGCGGAGCCCGAAACATCCGACCTCGGACGACTGACGCTGGATCAGGTCATGACGCTGACCGGCGTATCGCTGGTCTATGCGGGCCGAACCAAACCGGCATTGAACGCCATCTCGCTCACCATCAAGGCCAACCAAACCACGGCTATTATCGGCGCATCGGGGTCAGGCAAAAGCAGCCTGGCCGATGTTCTGACTGGGATCGTTGAGCCTGATCAGGGTGTATTCGCAGTGGATGACGTACCCATCGCTGGGGCCGTCCGTCGGCAGTGGCGGCGGTCCGTCGCTTATGTGCAACAGGATGCATTCTTGTTTCACGCCTCGGTTCGCGACAATCTGCTCTGGGCTAACCCGCATGCGAGCGACGCGGAACTCGGCTGCGCGTTGACGGCGGCGGCTGCGGATTTCGTTTTTGTTCTGCCCGATGGCGTAAATACGGTCGTCGGCGATGGCGGGGTGCGGTTATCCGGCGGTGAGCGTCAGCGGATTGCACTCGCACGGGCGCTGCTCAGCACGCCAACATTGCTTGTGCTGGATGAAGCCACCAGTGCGCTCGACCCAGCTAATGAAGCCGCGATCCGCCGGGCCATTGCTGACCTTCATGGCAATATGACGATCATTCTCATTGGCCACCGCCTCGCCATGCTGGACCAGGCGGATCAGGTGATCGAACTTCGCGACGGTCGGATAGCATTCCAGGGCGCACCCGCAAACGCTCGCACACGCACAGAGGTGAATGCATGACGCCCGCGTCCCAAGACGATCTCAAATATCTGTTGCTCGATATGATGTCCGCGACCCGTCGCGTTGACACGCAAAAAATGGCCCAGCTGGACGATAGTGACTGGCAGACACTGTCCACGATGGCGGCGCAGCATCGGCTTGGCCCCCTCCTGCACCATCAGCGGCAGACGCCCGGTCGTGACTGGGTGTTACCCGCAAATGTCGGCGAGGAATGGGCCGAAGCCTATCGGAAGTCGACGATGCGCTCGTTGCGGGTTCGCCGCGCGTTGAGCCGGGTGGATAGCTTATTGACTGCGGCGTCGATCCCATATGCAGCGCTGAAAGGGTCTTGGCTGATCCTCCATGCCTATCCGCATCCGGCGCTCCGGCCCATGCGTGACATCGACATCGTCGTTGCGCCAGCGCACGCGCTTCAAGTGTTCGAGCTGTTTGCAGCCAGCGGCTTTGTCCGACGCGACAAACATGAAAAGCCAGCCGAATATGCCCTCGACTACACCAAGCATCTGCCAGCGCTTACCTGCACGAAAACGCGAATTTCGGTCGAAATTCATACACGGGTGATTGAGGATCCAGCTGTCGCCCTCCGGCCGGGTACCATCGGTGATACTGCCGCGCTGCTTGAGCGGGCCGAGCGTCATAGCGGGATCGCCTTCACCTCGCCGACCGACACCTTGCTCCATCTGGCCGTTCACGCGGTTTACGACCATCATTTCAACAATGGCCCGCTAGTCTTGAACGACATCGCGTTGCTTGCGCGATCATCCGAAATAGATTGGGATCGCTTTTGGGCCATGGCGACAGTCGGTGATTGGACACGCGGCTGTGTGCTGCTCTTTGCTATGGTCCGGCGCTATGACGATCAGGTGGTGTTGCCGGATCAAGCGGCGATGACGTCGCCGCCCTCAGCAGACGATCTGGACAGCGCGTTGTTGCTGACCCTGCAGGATTATGATCAACGCGGGATTATCGCGTCCCGGTCGGAGCTGGTGGTCGCGGGCTCGCTGCGTGCCCGGGCAGCCCTTTTGCGGCGGCTGGCGTTTCCCGCAGGACATGTGCGCGCCGCATTTTCCGGATCGCCAGCCGCCACATTCTGGATTCTCATCAACTATCCGCGGTGGCTGCTCGTTCGCGTTGGCCACATGCTCTTTGATCGCCCGGTCGATAATGTGCAGACTGACATCCGGCGCGCCGGTCGCATTGAAAACTGGCTGCAGTCGCCTGGCAAGTAAATACCGGTCCAACGCGTAGCCCCGGGAGATAGCGCTGCCAACGTCCACCAGCGCCGCGCCGCGTGGCCCCGCAAAGGTGGGGACCGTATATCGCATCCCAGCCTCGATAAATATTGGGCGGGTCGGATACAGTCGAGAATCGCATTGGCTTTGGGGCTCAGGAAGACAAGAGACCGAGAACTAGCTTCCAAAATGGGCATGCGACACTACCGCTGTCTACTATCGGCTGGCGTGTTTGCAATTTATATAACCGCTCTATATCAAGGCCAGTAGCTGAGGCTTTGATGTCCTTAGCAGGGGCCAGAGTATGGGCTTTGGAGCGCGCGCCTTTTGCTACGCGGTATGCCATTTGACAATAATTGTTGTCGGCGCATGACGCATCTGCCTCCACGCCAGCAACAGCAAAACAACCGCCCCTATGGCATAGCGCGCATAGGCAAGGTGCCACAGGATACCGTCTGACGACAGGCCGGGAAATTGCCGGTGCGACGGGACGACCAACGCAGCCCAGATCGCGCAAACAAGCATGAGCTCAACCCAGCGCCTGTGGTGCCAGGCC
>JANOPV010000007.1:0-1969 GCA_031422035.1 Sphingomonas sp.
CCCAGCGCATCGATCATGCCAAAAGACCCGACCATTGCACCCTGCGGTGTCGGCAGCGGACAGCCGGAGACATAATCATAGCTCTCGCCGGGGCCGATGACGGGCTGTTCGCCAACGACGCCATCACCTTCGACCATGTGAACAGCGCCGTGGCCGTCGGTAATTTCCCAACGCCGAGTAAGCAGACGAACGGGCGCATCGCCAAGATTCTGGATCCGGATATGGTAGGACCATAGCCAGTTGCAGGCCTGCGGCTGTGACCGTTCAGGGAGATAGGCGGCCGCGACCCGGATCATGACGTCGCCCGTCCGGCAGCTATGATCGAAAAACGCGTCCATGGTGCATGGTCGCCTAGAGGCCCGCCGCCGTCAACGCCTGGTCGAGATCCTCGATCAGATCGGCGGGGTCTTCCAGCCCAATATTGATCCGCAACAACCCTTCGGTGACGCCCATCTCTGCCCGCGCATCAGCAGACAGGCCATAATGGGTGGTGGACGATGGATGTGTCATCATGCTTCGCGAGTCGCCGATATTGTTCGAAATGTCGATGAGCGTCAAAGCGTCGAGCAGCGCGTGCGCCTGTGCCCGTCCGCCATCGACCGCGAACGCAAAGATCGGCCCGCACGCCGACATTTGCTGCATCGCAAGGTCGTGCTGGGGATGGCTGGCGAGGCCCGGGTGGAGCATATGCGGCACCCGCTGTTCCAGAAAGCGGCCAACTTCGAGTGCGTTGGCCGATTGACGCTGCGCGCGGAGATCAAGCGTTTCGAGCCCCTTCATCACCACCCAGGCGTTGAAAGGGGACAAATTAGGGCCAGTGTTCCGTTGAAACGGCAGCAGGACATCGTTGATGAACGCTGCGGTTCCGCACACCGCCCCAGCAAGCACGCGGCCCTGCCCCTCCATCAGCTTGGTCGCGCTGTAAGCCACAACGTCTGCGCCGAAGTCGAGCGGGCGCTGGAGCGCGGCGGTAGCAAAGGCATTGTCGACCACGCTGGTGATGCCATGGGCGCGGGCCAGGCCGCAGACATAGCTCAGGTCGACAATGTCCATCGTCGGATTGGCGGGCGTTTCAAAGAAAAACACCTTGGTGTTCGGGCGGATCGCCGTGTCCCAAGCGGCATTGTCTCGCGCGTCGATAACGGTTGTCGCGATGCCGAATTTGGGCAGCAGAGTATCGACTAGCCAGCGGCAGGAGCCGAAGGCGGCACGTCCAGCAACGACATGGTCGCCCGCTGCGAGCTGGCACAGCAACGCCGTGGTCATCGCCGCCATGCCGGTGGCTTGGGTACGGCACGCCTCGGCACCCTCCATCAGGGCGATACGTTCTTCGAGCATCGCAACCGTCGGGTTCTGTAGCCGCGAATAGGTCATGCCATCATTTTCGCCGGCGAACCGCGCCGCGACCGTGGCGGCGTCGTCATAGGTGTAGCCCGACGTCAGAAACAGCGCCTCTGACGTTTCACCATGTTCCGAGCGCCAGGTGCCGCCGCGCACCGCCTGCGTGGCGGGACGCCAGCGGCGCGTCTGGCTGCGATCCATTCCTGTTGTTTTCTTCATAGCGTGCGGCTTGTGACGGGGGCGGGGCCCTGCGTCAATGTGCCAACTGGGCGAGCACCGCATCACCGGCCTGCGCCGTCGTCGCCGACCCGCCGAGGTCGGCGGTACGCAGCCCACCATCCAGCGCGGCGGCGACCGCGGTTTCAATCCGCGCAGCGGCATCGGCGTGCCCGAGCGAATAACGGAGCATCATGGCTGCCGACAGGATCGCGGCGAGCGGATTGGCCCTGCCCAGCCCGGCAATGTCCGGCGCGCTGCCGTGGATCGGCTCATAAAGGCCCTTGCCACTCTCATCGAGCGCGGCAGAGGCCAGCAGTCCGATGGAGCCTACGCACATGCTGGCCTGATCCGACAAGATGTCGCCAAACAAATTACCGGTCAGTTTGATGTGATTGTCACCGGTAATTTG
>JANOPV010000008.1:0-7958 GCA_031422035.1 Sphingomonas sp.
CCATGGGTCGTGCTCTCTTTCTTGTGACCTTCCCCTAGCGCAGGCGCTAGCGGTTGGGTTCGGAGCAAGGGCGGTTTTCCGATAAAGCCGCTCCCTCCCTCCGCCCGCACTAACGGGATCAGGTTCAGCGGGTCGCGGGCCGCAACGCCCACCTCTCAGCCAGTCAAGCAGGCTCCCCGGGGATGGAGGTTTGATAGCGGGGGGTAGGCAGTCAGTCCAGCGGGATGCACCGACACGTCGGTCGCCATATTGACTTTCATATCACCTGTGATACTAAACGCCTATGAAGCTGGTGCTTGATACCGATGTTGTGGTTGCCGCTTTTCGCAGCCCGACGGGGGCTTCGGCAGAGCTGTTGCGGATGGCCGGACAAAGGGATTTCGCCGTGGCGGTTTCGGCTGCACTGCTGCTCGAATATGAAGCCGTCATGACCCGTCCCGAGCATCTGGCTGCGGCGCGGCAAACCGACGATGATGCGCAAGTGCTGATTGATGCAATAGCCGATTTTGCCGAGCACGTGGAAATAGACTTTATCTGGCGGCCGCAAACCCGCGATCCGGGCGATGAGATGGTACTCGAAGCAGCGATCAACGGGCAAGCAGATGCTATCGTTACATTTAACCGCCGCGATTTTGGCGAAGCCCCTTCGCGGTTCGGTATCGGCTGCTGGCTCCCCGCCGAAGCATTGGAGAAAGTCAGATGAATAACCCCGCTGTCATTCAATTGCGCCTACCGCGTTCGATCAAGGATGCCGTCGCGCGTCTGGCCAAGCAGGACGGCGTCAGCATGAACCAGATGATTGCCACCGCTGTTGCTGAAAAAGTGGCGGTGCTGGATGCCGCTAGCATTTTTGCGGAACGGGCGGCACGGGCGGACTATGCGGCGTTCGACCGCATCATGAACCGCGAAGGCGGAGAGCCGCCGCGCGTGGGCGATGAATTGCCGGAAGGGTATGTGCGGCGGGGGTGAGGGGGGTAGGCAGTCAGTCCAGCGGGATGCGGTGCAAGATATGCCATCGGCAATGAGATGCCTGCTACGCAGCGACGTTGAACAGGGTGTTAGACAGATTTATCCTGTTCAATATTTCGGTTTTTACGGGACGCATGTCATCCCAGAAAATCATGGATCTCAACAGTGACTGCACCGGCGCGGACTGCAGTCTCGCAAAATATCGCGCTGCGTCCTGGTAGGTATCAAACCCAACAAAATAGACGGTATCGTCGAACATGACGGGCCGCCCATCGACAGGGCCAATTAGGCTGAATTTCAGATCTTTATAAAGTGCGCCGATTGCAATCTTCCAAGGTTTAAAAGAATATTCGCCAACGCCGAAAATAGCAAAATCACTGCCCTTTTTATAAATTGAGCTTTTTCGGGCAGCAAAAACAGCGTGATTATTTTTTAAGTATCGCCACGTCATTGGCGCAAGCTGTTCGATTGCACGAGTGTCGCCACCGATGCCGCGCTGCGGGACCAACACCGACCTAAGTTTAGTGCTCGGCTTTTTCCCGCCAAGATCGGATCCCTTCATAAGTGGGAATATGAAATCGGCTTCGATACTGACGCGCTCTCCGGTCTTGTTCCGCAGCTCGCCGTCGACATGTTCAAGCTCAAGCACCGCGCTCGCGTCATGTTTTAGCCCTGACCGCCATCGTGGGTGCGCTTCGCCGAGCATGTTGCGAGCGCCCGCAAAGGCATCTGCGTCTGAGACGAGAATGCCATCGATCATTCCAAATCGTGATGCGCATATTTTGGCATCAATATGGTCATGAACCTCACAAACTTGCTGCGTAACAGCGTCCGAGAATGAGCAAACCAGCACACACGCTGAAACCGTCACATCGAATTCGGCCTTTGCATCAATTAAGAACATTTTCGCGAGCGGGGCATCTTTGCCCGATTTCCACCACCATTGCAGGAGTTTGCGAGCAACAGAAGTTTTGCAGATTACTGCGAGGCTGCCGTTGCATGAGGCGCACCATGCAAACCAATCACGGATCATCGACTCCGAAATGTCGAAATTGCTCTTACCTGTTTGCGCGTCAAACCCGCTGAGGTTGGCTTGCGGTGACTTTTTCGGCAGGTTACGGCTTTCCAATCGCATGAGCTGGGAGTTGGTCACCCACGGCGGGTTGCCAATGACCCAGATTGGCTTTGCCATCCGTCGAATGAGATCGGGCCAATCAAATTGAAAATAGTCGGCGTGATGCAAGATGAACTTAGGCTCAAACTGAAATCGTTTTTCAAGAGTGTCGACATGAGATTGATTAATCTCAAGGCCGTGAATGGTGGACGCCGGAAACGCATCGAATGATGCTTCTATGAGGTTACCCTTGCCACATGTCGGCTCAATGATCGTAGCTGGCGTGCCTGTCAGTTCGGCTAGCAACCCGACGACCTTGGCCGAAAGCTGCGAATTCGTTTGAAAATCGCCGAACTCGTTATTTGCCATGGCGCTTAAACAATCCGCGACAGGCCGTCGATTTGACCGGCCTTTTCGATAACGCGTCGATATTGTAACCGCCATTGGAGCGCATTTGAGATGGTCAGAAACCCCTCAGCCGGAGGCGACAGTAAAATCTCCTCGGCAAGCGCCTCAGCCGCAATATCATCCAGCGGCAAATTTCGCTCTTGGAAAAATGCAATCAGATCGTCGGCATTGCCCTCGTTCTTCAGGATATTGAGCACGCCGCGCGTGGTTTGAAAATCAGCTGTCCGCACTTCATTGACAAAAATTGTGTGAAGTATGTTCAGTTTGGCCCGCTTGGCCTCATGGTCATCAACTTTTTCGTACACGAAAATGAGCAGATGATAACCAAGTCCGAATATTTTCTGTCGTGCGGATTTGAATGGGCAGGATGATTGCGGTTGGCGGATGCTGGTTGTCTTAATGTCGACGCTGAGGCCCGGCAAATCTATCCCTGAGGCTGAGTTCCCGCGTTCAAAGGTGTATTGGCTCGCTAAACGCGCGGTGAACTTCTGTTCAAGATAGGTTCCGATCGCCTTGCCGTCGTTGATGCCAAATAGCGCCGGCTCCCAATGGGTGTTTTCATGCTCGGCGAATATCCTTGCGGTCGCATGAAGATGGTCGAGCGTTAGGTCTAGCATGTGCCTACAACGAGCCTGCGATGGTCAATCCAACATGGATGGTTTGTAGCATGGCTTGGGTGATGTCAGCCGGTTTTGCAAGCCGCCATGAACAGCGTCAAACCGGCAGCATCGCCTCTGGCACGCCGCCTTGGACGACCGCCCGCAACGCCTTGAGGCACAGCGGATCAACCGCACTGCCGACTTCATTTTCCATGATGGCGAGTGCGCGGTCGACTGGCATGGCGGCGCGGTACGGCCGGTCGGCGGTGAGCGCGTCGAAGATGTCGGCGGTGGTGATGATCCGGGTTTCGATGCCGATGGCGAGGCCGTTCAACTGGTGCGGATAGCCGGTGCCGTCCAGTTTTTCGTGATGCCCGGCGGCGATCATCGCCAGGTCGCGCATTACGCCGACGCGGCCCAATATCTGTTCGGTGAGCGCGGCATGATCGCGCATTTCCGCCCATTCGGCCTCGTCAAGCTTGCCTGGCTTGTCGAGGATGCGGTTGCTGACGCCCAGTTTGCCGACATCATGCAGCGCGGCAGCGCGGCGCAGGCGGCGGCGGCGGGCGGCGTCGAACCCTAGCCGGTCGGCGATGTGATCGGTGAAAATGGCGACGCGTTCGCTGTGGCCGCTGGTGAACGGGCTTTTGGCGTCGATAACTTCGCCAAAGGCCAGGGCGATGGCGTCGAGATAATCCTCATCAACGGGCACGCGGGCGACGCCGGGCTCCATCGCGAACAGCTGCGTTTCCAGATCGTCGGCGTTAAGCGTGGCCCAGAAGCCGTGATCTTGGCCTAGGTCGAGGAGCAGGTCGACCAGATCGGGGTCGAGCCAGGAGCCGCGCCGGGCGGCAACCTCGGCGAGCGCAGCGTCGCGGCCGCCGGTCATGAAAAACACGTCGGCCACTTGCGCGACCAGGGCGATGCGCGAGATGAGCGGGATGGCATCACCCTTTAGGCCCAGCGGCATTCCGGAGCCGTCCCAATGTTCGTCAAGACAGGCGACGCCCTCTGCGACGTCATCGGAAAAGCGCAGGCGGCTGGCGATGCGGGCGCCCTGGTTGCAGCGGGTGTCGATGAACCCGGTCAGGATCGGCCCGGCGCTGGCGGTGAGGGTGTCGATGGCGCAGCTGCGGACCTCGGCGTCCTCACCAACGCCGACGACATTCTCGATGAAGGTCAGGAAATCACTGGCTTGCGGGCCGAGCAGTTTGAACTGATGCTTGAGCTTGCGATCATCACCCAGGAAGAGTTCGGCGACGCGCGCCGCGTTGCTGGAGCAGCCCAGATCCTTGAGCAGCACGGTGTAATAGCAATCGTGCAAATCCTGACCGCGCAGGCCGGCGGCGAGCCCGACATAGGTGCCGATCCACGCCGCGCGGATGCTGTGCCCGGCGGGCTGCCCCTCTGTGAGGTCGAGCGCATAGGAGAAGGCGCCGAGGATTTCGGCGAGGCTGGCGCTGTCGACCGATTGCGCGGCGGCGAAATCTGCCATGGGTGCTTGAAACACAGACGTCTCCCGGGATGCTGTCCCGATAGCCGCTATACCTGCGCGCACGTTAGCAGATGGTTACTGCGCGGACCGCAGCATAACTATTCATCGAACAGCAAGTGGGTGCACGTCAAAGCAGCGCCTGAAGTTCGGGAGGCGATCCGGACTGTAACGAACGAGGGGTAGGCAATGCGACGTTCTGGATTGAAGAGAATGGCCGCAACCGCGCTGTTGGCGGTGGTGGTGAATGCCGCAGCGGCAACGGCGCAGGCCCCGCCGCGCACCGAAAGCGACCGGCTCCAGATCGCCGGAGCCGAAGCGGCATGCCGGGCGGGCGATTTCGGCCAATTCCTGTTTCTGTTTGCCCAGAGTAGCGTCGTCCGCGCGCGCTATGTCGCCGCCAATCTCGAGGTCGGCGCGGAGGGCCGCAGCCGCCAGGTCACCCAGGCGACCTATCTGGCGCGGCACCGCTTTCCCATTCAGGCAATGGACTATAGCCTGTTCACCGCCGCGTCTGCTGATGCGTGGGAACGCAGCGGTGGTCGCACCGGGCAGCTGGAGCACATCGTCTCGGTTACCAACAGCGCCGCTGATAACCGGCGGCGGATCGACTGGTCGCGGGCCATTTTTGTCGATGAGGGCGGCGAAGGGCCGGGGCGGCCAACCGCGCTGGTTGGCCAGGCGGGCGCGCTCCTGTTCCGCCCGACGGCAGATTGCTGGGCACTGGCTGGCGATTATCGGCCGTCACGGCGTGGGTCGCTGACCCTCGCGGACGTGCAGCGACGGTAGGTGGCGGTTGGCGGCATCGGTGCGGCGCGTTAAGGCTGCAGCCGTGAATAACCTGGCTCCTCCCTCAAAAGGCGAACCGCCCTTCGTGGAGCGCGCGCGGCGCATTGGCTGGGGTTTGCTGGCGCTGTGCCTGGCGCTCGGCGCGCTGGTGCGATTTGCGGGCGCAGGCGGCTGGGTGACGGCGGGCGCGGTGGCGTGCGGGTTGCTCGGTCTGTTGGCGATCATCAATGTGGCACTGGTGCGGGCGCTGTACCGCAATATCGATGCCGCCCGCGTCGATGCAGATGGTCAAGATTAGAGCATATAGCGGACGCGCAACGCTTGGCGCACTGGCGTATCGTTCACCGGGAACGAGGCGTCGTTGAAGCGCGGTGGGCCCATACGGATGCGGGGATTGCGCGAAAAGCCAAAGCCTTCGCGCGGCATCATCATCATCGTATCGAGCCGACCATTGCCGTTTTCGTCATGGATTACCGCGACGGCATAGGTGCCCGCGCCGTGGATGGCGACGCGCATGTCGCCGGTCACGCTGGCGGCGGGCATCCGCAGCCGGGTGGCCAGCGGATCGCCGCTGCAATCGGGAAAGGCGGCGGCATTGGCGGTGATGCACATCAGCACGGTGCCGCGCGTATTGCGCAGGCCGTCTATAGCGATGGACAGGCTGTTGAGGCCAGCGGGCACATCCGCGTGCGCGGTGGCCACCGGCATCGCCAGCGCGCTAGCGGCCAGCATCCCCGGCAGGACGAGCGCTGCCCGCGCCGTCAGCGTGCGAAGCGCGCGGTTCCTTGAACGTGCCAAGGCCAAGATCCGTGCCACAGAGGCGATCCCAGAAGCGGAAATAAAGTCCATAATTCCCCCGATACGCGTCATGATGTTTCTGGTGGTGAGTTGCTGTTATCAGCCATTTCCCTAACGGGCCGTTAACCACCCTTTTCGGAAACATCTCCCACCCCATATGATTGGTGATGCCCATTATCGTCATTATGGCGAGCACCACGCCAAGCGCACTAACATGAATGGGGATGATAAACACCAGCGCCGGGATGACGATTGCGCCGGTCAGAGCCTCAATCGGGTGGAACGACATGGCGGCCCAGGCGGTGGGCGGGCGGCTGGCGTGATGGACGGCGTGGGCGAGCTTGAACGGCCGGGGCGCGTGCATCCAGCGGTGGGTCCAGTAAAACCAGGCATCGTGGACGATCAGGTAGCCGAGCACCGATAGCGGCGCATACCAGAACGGGTAATCGGCCCAGTCGGTGTAGACGAGCGTCCACCCGCGCGCATCCCACCCCCAGGCGACGATGCCCGCCGGAATGCCGTAAATCGCGGCGGACGCCAGGCTCCAATATATCTCCCGCCCGATTTGGGGGCGCAGCGCAGAGTAGAGGCCCGGGCGGACGCGGGCGGTGAGCACTGCAAAAAAGCCCGAGGTCAGCAAATAGCGCACCCCGACGATCAGAGTCATCGTGATGGCGGAGAGGAGAACGGGGGTGAGCGTGGCGGGAAGCGCGGTCACAAATCCAGCCCGCCCTGCGCGCCGGGTTGATGGCTGGCGCGCATTTCCACCCGGGCGGCCTTGCGGTTGACGGAGACGAGCGGGGGCAATTTGGGGCGTTTGTCGGCGAACAGTTCGGCCAAGGTATAGGTTTGCAGCGCTTCAAACCGGCCAAATTCTGTTTCGATCAGACCGTGCGACGCCGCTTCCTCCATCATGCCCTTGGTGGGGAGCGTGGCACAGACAAACAGGCCGAGCTTATGCCCGTCGCGCGCCATCACCCGGCCAATGTCGCGGACCATATTGGGGTTCACATTGCCGCCAGCTTTCACAGAAATGACGCCGGTTTCGGTCGCGCCGCCTTCGCCGATATAATAGAAATAGCCGTCGACACCTTTGTCGCCACCCTTTTTGCCGCCCATCCACGGATAGCCGCCGAGTTTCAGCGTGATCCAATGCTGGAACTGGTGCGGGTCTTCGGCGGCAAGTCGTTGCGCGCTGGCCAAATCCTTGGGGCTGCCAATGGTTTCAAAGGGCAGGTCATCGCCATAGCCTTCACGCATCCGTTTTTCGATCAGGCCGATGGCAAGGTGGGTGACGTCGATGCCGATCCACTGCCGCCCCAGCTTCTGCGCGGCATCCACCGCCGTGCCGCACCCGCAAAATGGATCAAGCACAACATCGCCTGGGTTCGATGACGCGGCTATGATCCGTTCGAGCAGAGCACGAGGTTTTTGGGTCGGGTAACCGAGGCGTTCTTGGGCTTGGGAAGAGATTGGACCGATATCGGTGATCATGTCTTGAACGGGCGCACCACGATCATTTTCCAAATAGCGCTTGAATTGAGGCACCTTACCTTTTGGGGGCCAATAAATTAGGCCGATCTTGTCAAGTCGCTCAAGCTTGTCTTGAGGGGACAGCGTTTCAAAATCGCCGTTAATTCCTGCCCGACGGATCGCGCCTGTTGGAATAGCCCAATGACGACCAGATGTTGTAGGATCGTAATCTCGCCAAGCTTTTCCGGAATCACCTTTGCGAACACCCGCACCAGTAAGATCACCAATGCGATAGCGGCCGTTTTCATCTTCGAAT
>JANOPV010000009.1:0-10318 GCA_031422035.1 Sphingomonas sp.
GCCGCCGCGTCGCGATAGCCGATGGCAAGGCCAGTCCAGACAATCTGTTCATCATCCAACCCGATCTGGTCGCGCACCGTTTTCCCGTAAACGCTCCACGCCTCCTGCGCGCAGCTGTCGAGCCCAGCCTCTCGCAACAGCAGGCAAACCGTCGCCAGCCACATGCCCATGTCACCCCATTGCGGCGGCCCCATGAAGCGCGGACAATGGAGGAACAACAGGACTGGCGCGCCGAATGCGCTGAAATTCTCCCGCATCGCCGCATTGCGCGCATCGCTATCCGCCCGGTCGATGCCTAGCGCCGCATACATTGCCATGCCGATGCCGAACCGGCGCCCCTTCCACGGCTCGGGCAGCGGATCGGGATAGATGGGATATTCGGGCTGGAGGCCCATGAAGCCCATCGCCTGCCGCTCCGCCACCGCCGCGATCAGCCGGGTCAGCGCATCGCCGATCAGCACGCTGACGTCCCATGGCTGGACGTTGCCGCCCGAGGCCGACCGCTGCGCCTTTGCGAGGATCGTCCGGAGCTGCGCTGGGTCGACCGGTTGATCGGTGAAGGCGCGGATTGAGCGGCGGGTGGCGATGGCGTCTGAGACACTCGTCGAGCGGGTGACGGATGCTGAGCTCAATGCGGAGGTAGCGTCGGAGGTAGCGTCGGTCATGGCTGCACCTCAAATTTATGCTCTTTGCGTTTGCCGAACAACAGGTCGCGTTCAAGCTTGGCCTTGAGCTGACGATAATAAGCAATCAGGAAATCGGTGTCGCTGCCGACCAGCGGCCGGGCGATCTTGCCGCGAATGGTATCGGCGACGGCCCGCATGGTTTTTTCATCGCGGTCGCGCAGCACCCGTTCGAGCTCCTGCAGTTCATAGATGCCGTAGACGCCGAGCTCTGCATCGGTGAAGCGGTTTTCCGCCTGCGCCCGGTCGCCGACGGTCGACAGGTCAATCGCCATCTTGCCGCGCCGCGCCATGACGACCCAGGTACCGCCGATAAGATCGCCGAGCCGCATCCGGTCGCGGTTGAACAGCAGGAATAGCGAGAGCGAGAGCGTCCAGACCATGCCGAGAATGGCGAGGCTGTTGTCGAGCATATTTTCCCCGCCCGCCGCAAACATGAAGCCAATCGGCAAGAACATCTCCACTTCACGGACGAAGTTACGGGCGATCACCGACGAGACATCGAGCCGACCGCCATCGCGCGCGACGACGCGGATACCGACCAGGCGTTTGCCTGGAGTGGCGGCTCGGGGGCCAAGTTCAAACAGGACAAACCAGCCATTGCGCAGCACAAAAAATCCGAGCAGCCAGATGATCTGCAGCATGCCGGGGCTGTTACCCGGGCCGCCTGACACCAACAGATAGGTGGCGAGGAACAACACGCAGACCATCATCCCCAGATCGATGAGCAACGCGGCGAAGCGCAGGCCCGCGCTGGCAATTTCCAGGCTGAGATCAACCCCCTCCGGCGTGACAAAGCGGCGGCGCTTACGCGACGCGACCGAGGTGATGAGCGCTGGGTGCATGGCGGGCGGGGCCGCCCAATTTGCCGGAGCGTCGCTCATCGCCGCGCTGCTCCTGCGCTGCGCCGAGGAATGTAAAAATAGGCCAGCCACAGCATCAGCATGGCAGCACCAATGGCATAGCGGACGAATGTGAGCTGGACCATTTGGCGGGCAAACCCCTCCAGCAGACCAGCGACGAGCAGCATCAGAATGACCCCGATCATCGCAGCCCCGGTAGCCTTACCCGCATCGGCTGCTGCCGTGAGGCGCGAGCGTGGGCCGGGAAAGGCAAAGGCGGTGCCGATCCGCAGGCCAGCGGCACCCGCAAGGATTGCCGCATAGAGTTCTGTGGTGCCGTGGATCGACAGCCAGCCGAGAAAATCAACGGTCAGCCCAGCCTCAGCAAAGACCGCAATCATCGCCCCAAACGACAGGCCCTGATATATTTCCAGCATCATCGTCGGCAGACCAAAGGCAAAGCCCAGCGCATAAGCGAGGATCGATACCTGGCTGTTATGGGTGAACAACATGGTGGCGAAAACGTCGAAGCCATCCTCATCCTGTTGACCGAACATGGTCGCACGCAGCGTCTCTACCGACGCGCCAGGTTCGCGCCCCTGAGCCATTTCGCCGGGGATGAAAACGTGAAACCAGCTGGGGTCGTTGGCCACCAATATCCACGACACGGCTACGCCGAGGAACAGGAGGACGGCGATGACGATCGTTTCTTTCCACAGGCTGCGCACTGCGGTCGGCCAGCCGGTGGCGAAGAAACTCAGCAGCCGGACGCGCCGCGATTCGCGCACGCCATAGAGCAGGAAATAGCCGCGCATCGACAGGCCTTCGAGATAGTCGATCAATGCCCGGTCGAGGATGGTGGCGCGGGCGATGGACAGCGAGGAGAGCACGGCGCGGTAGAGACGCGGCAGTGCGAGCAGCTCATCATCGCTGAACCGGCGGATCGAGCCGCTTTCGAGACGGCCGACCAGCACCTCAAACGCACTCCAATCATCCTCGCGCTCACGGCGGAAGGCGGCGGTAGAATAGCCCAGCGATGGCGCAGTGATGCTGGTGACGGGCCCAGTTGTGATGCTGGCGGCGGGGCTGGTCGGGCTAGTCATATCGTCCCCCGGCGCTTTACGCGGATATAGGTGTCGAGCAATTTGGCAGACAATCCTTGCGCCGGGGCCTCCACCACCAGCGCACCCATCCGGCGCAGGCGGGCGATCACCAACTGCCGGTCGCGCAGCAGATCAGCGGCGATAGTCGCGCTGGTCAGCGCGGTCGCATCGTCGGGCACGGCGGCGGCCATCCGTTCGAGTTCGCTATCGGCGAGGACGACGAACATCAGGAGATGCTTGCTAACCAGCCGCTGCGCCGCCGCGATCATCAGTTCGGCGCTGGTCGCATCAGCAAATTCGGTAAAGACGACGATGAGCGCGCGGCGTTTCAGGCGAGCACCGATGGTAGCGAGGCCGAGCGTATAGTTGGTCTCCTCCTCACCATAGCCGATGTCGCCGACGATCCGGCGCAGCGCCGCAAAATCGCTAGCGCGGGAAAATTCGCGACTGATGACGGTCGGCTTGCCAGCAAAGCTGATGAGGCTGACCCGATCCTCCAGCCGCAGCGCGACATAGCCGAGCGCCAAGGCCGCTGAGGCCGCACGGTCGAGCCGCGAGAGGTCGGTGCCATCATCAGACGGCATCGGGTCGCTCATCATCCGGCCGCCATCGAGCGCGAGGACGATGCGGTTGTCGCGTTCGGTTTCAAACTGCTTAGCGAGGAGATCGGCGTGGCGCGCCGATTGTTTCCAGTCGATCGCCCGCCGGTCAAGCCCGGGCATGAAGCGGACCAGCGATTCAAACTCGCTCCCCTCCCCCAGCCGCGCGTTCAGCCGCTGGCCGATCTGGGCGTCGCGGGTGAACAGGCGCACGCCGTCCTCCTCCACCGCGCGGATCGAAGGCGCAACGGTAATCGCCTGTTGAAAGCGATGTTCGCCGGTGCGCGTGGCAAGGCCAAGTCGCCCAGTCCAGCGCGCGAACGCGACCCCGATCCCCGATGGCCCGCGCCGGGCGGCGACAAGCGCGAAGTCGGCGGACACGCCGTCGGCATCAGGCAGCAGCGGCGCATCCACCCGGCCCTTGTCGGCCAGACGGCTGTCGAGCGAGAGCGCCGCCGCCGGGCTCCGCCGCGCGCCGCCGCGCCGGTCCGACAGGTGTAAGCTGGCGATGAACCGGTCGCCGACGCCGACGACCTTTGGCGCGGCAAGCGCAAACTCCGCGCCCGATGGGGCCGGGGTAATCAGGCCGTCAAAGGCGAACAGCGCGAGAATGGCCGCGACCCATAACGGCGCAGCGATCCACAGGTCGGGCGAATAGAGGCCGAGCAGCAACGCCACCGGCGCACCGATGCCGATCAGGGCAATTGTCCGGCCGGTCGGGGCGATCATCGAGCGGCGGCCTCCAGCAGCGTCATCGCGGCGCGGCCACCGATGCCACCAGGCCATCGACGATGTCCGCAACCTGACGCCCGTCAATTTCGGCAGCGGGCGAGAGCAACAGACGGTGGCGCAGGAGGTCTGGCGCGAGGGTCTGGACATCGTCGGGCACGACATAATCGCGCCCAGCAATAGCCGCCATCGCCGAGGCCGCGCGGGCCAACAGGGTGGCCGCACGCGGGCTGGCACCCGAGGCGAGATCCGGCGATTCGCGGGTGGCGCGGATTAGGCGGACGACATAGTCGATGACCTCGGGCGAGACGGTAACCATGGCGACGGACAGCACCGCCTGTGCCAGACTGTCGGCATCGGCGACCGGCGCGACACCGAAGCGTTCGGCATCAATCCGGTCGAACATGCTGCCGTGCGCGGCAACGATCCGCCGTTCCTCCTCGATGCTGGGATAGGGCACCGAGAGTTTGAACAGGAAGCGGTCGAGCTGCGCCTCGGGCAGCGGATAGACGCCTTGGCTTTCGATGGGGTTCTGCGTGGCAACGACGGTGAACCGCTGGCTGAGGGTGTGGGTTTCGCCGTCGAGGGTAACGCGGCGTTCCTGCATCGCCTGGAGGAGGGCGGCCTGCGTTTTTGGCGGGGTGCGGTTGATTTCATCGGCCAGCAGCAATTCAGTGAAAATCGGCCCGCGGGTCAGGGTGAATGTCGAGGTTTGAAAATTGAACAGGTTCGAGCCGAGGATGTCGCCAGGCATCAGATCCGGCGTGAACTGGATACGCCCGAATTCGAGGCCGATGGCACGGGCAAAGCTCTGTGCCAGCAATGTTTTGGCGGTGCCCGGCGGCCCTTCGAGCAGAACATGGCCGCCCGCAAATAGCGCAACCAGCAAGCGGCGGACAACCTCATCCTGGCCGATTACCGCCTTTGCGACCTCTGCTGCAATCCGGTCGGCCAGCGCCTTTACGTCATGAACTGTCACGCAATATATCCTTTCGCCATAGGCCAAGCGCGCGGGCCCGCGCGACGGCTTCGGGGGTGGTACGGGCGGCAGCAAGATCCCCTGCTAACCGCGAAAAATGGGCCTGTCTGCTGTCCGGAAAACGGTCGAGCCAAGTTTCGAGGGCGGTGCCGCGCAGCCCGGCCGGGGCGTGCAGCCGCCGCGCGGCAACGTCGCGCACCTGATCGGCATAGGTCCGCGCAAAATGCGGCACGCGCTGCGCCTGAACGATCAGTTGGGCGCTGTTGCTGACCAGACCTGCCTTGCCAAAGGCGACCGAGCGGATGTCTCTCCACGCCGGGCCGAAGCGGGCAAAGCCGCTCCACAGCGCCAGCAGTCCAGCGGCGAGTAGGCATAGAGTGAGGCCGAGAAACGGCGGCGTGAAAGCCAGCCGGAGCAGCGAGCGGTTGGCCCCGTAGCCGTTGAGCGCGACGTCGAAAAAGACCGGATGGCCCGGCGCAATCTCCATCAGCAGCGCCACTGCACTTTGCGCCCCCACCGCCGTTGCGACGCCGTGATTAGCGATAAGGTCGGCATCAGACAGGATCATGACTTGAGGAAAGCGATCCAGCCGGGCGACCACCGCGCTGCCATCCGCCGTGGTAATGATCGGCGACAGGCCGGGGCCACGGATCGTCTGGACTGTGACGGGCAGAGTGATGCCATTGCCGCGCGGCCCGCCCGGCGCAGTGCCGAGGGTCACGGTGAGCCCGAGCGGCGCTGCGGCGAGCAGCGGCTGTGGTTGCTGGGCCGGTCCCTGGCGGACCCAACCGGTGCGATCCGGATCCGCCGCCGTCTGCCAGCGTGGCAGGACAATAAGCAGCGGGCGGGTATTGTGCGTGGCGATCCGATCCATGATGTCCTGCGCGGACGTCGTCATCGTCGGCGTCAGAATGAGCAGGCCAGGGTCGTCGTCATCGTCACGGTCGATCTCTACCGGCACGCCGCTGGCGCGGAGCAGTTCGACGATGGCGGAATAGCTGGTGGCCCCGCGTGACAAGGCATGCGCCCCGCCGTCTCGCCCGCTACCGAGTTGCGGGGCAAACGCGGAGAGCGCCCAAAAGGCGATGAAGCCGATAATGCCCGCCACGACCACAGCGGCGATTACTTGCGCGTTAAACGCCGATGGGTTGCCAGTGCCGTCGCCGCTAGTCACGTCGGTGCTCGTCATACGCCACCAGCCCACTGATCGCGCAGGGCAAAACGGCCATAAGCGGCGCGGGTCGTCTGCCATTCATCCGCCGAAATGGCACGCAGGGCGAACAGCGCCCGTTCCACAGTCGCCGCCATTTCAGCAAAGGCTGAGCGTGCTGGCGGGGGTAGCGCTGGTTCGATGGCGATCGCCCGGGCGGTCATCGCCGGTTTGAGCAGGCCGGGCCGCCGCACCGCGATGTCCTCCAGACTGCGGCCGAGCAGCAACCGCACCGCATCGCCATACCGGCCCGCAGCGGCCAGGGCATCTGCCTCTGCTAGCAAATTGCGCGCAGCCTCCATGCTGGGGTGCCAATCGGGGTGGTCGGGATCATCCGCTGCCTTGACCCGGCGGCGACCGATGAGGCCATCCACCCAATCTTTTACTGCAGGCACCAGGGTGTAGAGCAGGAATATTATCAGGGCGGCGACCGCGAGCCAGAAGAGGCCGGTGAACACCGGGCCGAGCGCGTTGAAGAATGGGCCGATCGCCTCCAGAAAATCGCGCAGCCAAGCCGGTGGCTGAACGGGCGGTGGCGGCGGTGACAGATCAAACTGGTAGCTGCCATCGGTGCGCAACCGCTCCAGCGCTGCGCTGACGGCACCAGGATCAACGCTATCCGCAACCGGAGGGCCACCGCTTGCGCCATCCGCCATAACTGGAGGCGACGGCAGCGGCACATTGACCGGCACGTCAACTGGCACATCAACCGGTTGGGGCGGCTTTGGTCCGGGGGAGGAGAGGACGGGTTTTCCCATTGCCCAAGCTGCTAGCCCGCGAAGGCGCGGGTTGGCAAGCGGTCTGCACCGCAGATGGTGTGAGGGTCAGGGACAGAGTTTCCGGTGGTGCCGCTTACGTGACTCGAACACGTGACCCCATCATTACGAATGATGTGCTCTACCAGCTGAGCTAAAGCGGCGATCCCGGTGGCGAGGCCGTGCCCGGCCTCGTCGATGCGGGCGAGCGACTAGCAGCGTGGTGGCCGATTGGCAAGCTAGGGTGCGCTGAGCTGGGCCGCTCAGCCCACGCCGCAACCTGCGTGCTTAACCCGTCCTTTACCCAATTGCGCGTAGGGCGGTGGCCGTGGGTCAATGATCCGAATGGGGCCATGCAATGGATTCGATGCGTCAGATTTCCGATGAACAGCAGCAACCGGGCCATGATGGCGCGCCGGTGCGGGCTGAAAGCGACGCAACGCCACCGCCGATGATCGGTCAGGACGAGCGCCGGATGCATGTCCGCGCCTATAATTTCTGGGCCAATTTGCTCGGCACTCGCAGCTTTCCCGCCATCGAAGACCTCGACCTCGACCAGCTCGGCGATTTTGGCACGCACGCCGTGCTGCTGGATTTCACGTCGGGTATCGATAATCCGGCGATCAGTTTTGTCGGCGAGGCGCTGCTCGGCGAATGCGACCTGGAGCCTGATGCCGGTTACATCGCCGATGTGCCGCGCGGGTCGCTGTTGTCGCGGCTGACCGACCATTATCTCCAGATCATCGCCAACCGTGCGCCGATCGGATTTGAGGCGGAATTCGTTAACAAGCGCGGCGCGACGATCATGTATCGCGGCGTCCTCCTGCCATTTTCGTCCGACGATGACAGCATTGATTTCATCCTCGGCGTCATCAACTGGAAAGAAGCGGCTGAGGCAGCCTTGGCCGATTCGATTGCCCGCGAGGTTGCAGCAGCTGCGGCCCTGCAACCGGTGGCCCGGCTAGGCGGCGCAATGCCATTATGGGCCGATGGCCCGGACAGTGCGCACGCCAATGATGCTGGCATGGATGCTGACGACGCAGATCACGGCGACGAGATTGAGGATAATGACGACGGCGACGACCTCATCCTCGATGTTGAATTGCCCGGGCTGGCGGACCGCCTCTCAGTCGCGCGGGCCTGTGCTGCCGTCGCGCAGCAGAATGAGGCACGCGGGCACAAGTCGCTTTATGACGCGGTCGGGCGCACCTGGGATTTCGCGCTCGCGATTGCCGAAGCACCCGAAGATTTCGCCGAATTGGTGGATGAAGCCGGACTGACGATCAGCTCGCGCTCGCCCATGACTGCGGTTGCGAAACTGGTGTTTGGTATCGGCTACGATAAAACCCGGCTCGCCGAAATTACCACAGTGCTGCGCTATGCCGAACGCGAACGGCTAAACTCTACCGATCTCGTCCGCACCCTCACCGCCCATGCTGGCGGCATCAAGGGTCTGGTCAAAGCCGAGCGGGCAGCGGCGCGGCCGACTGCAAAACTGGTTGCCGACAAGGGCGCGCAGGCGAAAGCGGTATTGCGCAGCGCGGCATCAATGGCACGCATCATCGGCCTGCCAGGCGGTGACGAGGAATTTATTGTGCTGGTCGCGCGGCGAGATGCCGATGGCCTAGCGTCGGTGGTTGCGCAGCTTGACCCGCAGCAAGCCGAACAGGCACTGGCGCGATTGGGCAGCCGCTCCTCGTAATAAAGTAACAAGCGTTGGTTCTATACTGCCGCCTCAGGGGTTGAGCCGCACGGCGCACACGGGCATACCCCATTGATCGGCCACCTGTCGCTATACTGGCGGCGCGTGCCACGCCGGTGATCCTGTCCGGAGGCTGCACCACCGATGCCGACCCGCCCTGTTAAACCACCCCCTGCTCAATCGGTGACCCCCGCCGCCATTACCGCGATTGCCGCAATGCTGCGCGCCGCCGCCCTGCCCGGCGAGAATGACGGCTTTTCTGACGCCGAATGCGACGAAGCCGCGCGATTTGTTGCAACCACCGCCGCTGCGCGCAAAGCTGGCGCACCCGCCGTGGCGCTCGAAACGCTGACCGGGACCGAGCGTGGTCACCTAATGCGGCTAGCCATCGTCAATAATGACATGCCGTTTCTGGTCGACTCCATCGCCGTGGCGCTAGAAGCCGCTGGGCTAACAGTTGACCGAATCATCCACCCGGTGGCGTGGGTGGTGCGTGATGATGAGGGCGCGATCACTGCTGTCAGTGCTCAGGAACAAGGCGGCGCGGCGCGCGAATCGATCATCTATATGGAAACCGAACGGGCCGATGCCCGCGAACGGCGCGCGTTGCTCGCCAGCATCGACGCCGCGCTGCGCGATGTCCGGCTGGCGGTCACTGACTGGCTGAAAATGCAAGTCGCGTTGCAGGAGGATGCCGGGCGCGTCGCCGATAGTGAGGGCGCGGCGCTGCTGCGCTGGCTGCTCGACCGCAACTTCACCCAACTTGGGCACGAACTGCGGCACCGTGATGGTAGCGCCGACGCCGCGCTGGGCATTTGCCGCAGCGACGAAGCGCCGTTGATCGCCGACAAGACCCGCGATGCCGCCTTTGCCTGGTTCGACAATGGCGGGCGGGTGCCGCTGATTATCAAATCCAACCGCTTGTCGAGCGTGCATCGCCGGGTGCTGATCGACCTGATTATCCTGCCAGTCCATGCCGATGGCCGGGTTGTCAGCCTGTCGATCCATGCCGGAATGTGGACCAGCGCCGCCCTGTCGTCCCCGCCCGAGAAAATCCCAGTTCTGCGCACCGCGCTCGCCGAATTGATGCGCAAGTTCGGATTTGATCCGTCGGGCCATGCCGGCAAGGCGCTGGTCCATGTGCTGACCCAATTGCCGCACGACCTGCTGGTCGCCGCCGATGCTGCCCAGCTGGAGCGGCTGGTGCTGACCGCGATGTCGATTGCCGACCGGCCGCGGCCCAAGGTCGAACTGTTATTGTCCCCACTGGCGCGGCATTTATTCGCCTTCATCTGGCTACCGCGCGACGCCGTATCGACGCAGTTGCGGACCGCCATTGAGGATGCGCTGGTCGACCGCAGTGGTGCGAGCGTGCTCGGCTGGACGCTGGTGCTCGAAGACGGTGCTGCGGCTCTGCTGCGCTATACCCTCGACCTGCGCAGTGGGGCCATGCCCGATACCGCCGCGCTCGACCGCGAGATCAGCACGATGGTGCGCGGCTGGGAGCCAGGCATCGAGGCCGCGCTGGCCGAGCATATCGAGCCAAGCCGGGCGGCGGCACTGGCGCACCGCTATGCCGACGCCTTTCCGCAGGGCTATCGGCTAAGCAGCACGCCCGCCGAAGCTGCCGATGACATATTGGTGCTGCGCGAACTGAACAGCGGCATGAGCCGTTCGGTGCGGTTGTCGCATCGGGTAGGCGGCAGTAGCGGCGGC
>JANOPV010000010.1:0-9831 GCA_031422035.1 Sphingomonas sp.
ATCCGCCCGTCAGCGAGCCGCGCACCCCCCGAACGCCCGTCCGACAGGGTGGTGGCGAGGGCGGTTATGCTGGCTAAATCGGTCATTGGCCGCCCTGTTATCGCGGTGATTGGTCAAAGGCACTGTTTTTCGCAGCGCGCCTTCCTATAAATGCATGATGAGCAATGACAGCAAGAGCCCATGGGGCTCCGGATCGAATGATTCTGACAATGATAGCGGCAGTGGCGGCGAGGCCAGTGGCGGCAGCAGCGTTGGCGGACGACCATCATCGCCGTGGCTGCCACCGAGCGAGCCGACTGGTAGCAGCGGCGGCGGCGCGCGGCGCCCCTCCGGATTGGAAGAGATGATCCGGCGCGGGCGCGGGCCGTTCGGTCCGCAAATGCCGCAGCTGCCCGGGGGGCGGGCGCTTTGGGGTTACGGCGCGCTAGCGCTGGTGGCGCTGTGGCTGGTGTCGACCAGTTTCCACCGGCTGGAATCGCATGAAGAGGGCGTGATCAGCACGCTCGGCAGTTATTCGCGCACGGTCGGGCCAGGGATCAACTTCACGCTCCCTTATCCATTCCAGTCGATGGATAAGGTGCCGTCACGGCGCGCGCAGACCGAGACGATCCCGTCGGGCACTGGCCAGAATCTGGTGCTGACCGCTGATGCCAATATTCTCAATCTGACCTATTCGGTGCGCTGGACGGTCAGTGATCCCGAACGGTTCCTGTTCCAGCTTGATGATCCGCGCCAGACGATCCGCGATGCCGCCGAAAGCGCGATGCGGGCGACCATCGCCAATTTCCGGCTGGAAACGGCAATCACCTCGGGCAAGGCGGACATTGAGGAACAGGTGCAGCGGCGATTGCAGGCGATCCTCAACAGCTATCGCGCCGGGGTGCAGATCGAAGGGGTTGCCATCCGCGAAGCGGCGGCGCCCGAAGAAGTGGCCGATGCGTTTGAACGGGTGAACGTCGCCCGGCAGCAGAGCCAGACCTATATCAACGAAGCGCGCAGCTATAGCGCCAGCGTGGTTTCCAACGCGCGCGGCGAGGCGCAGGCGTTTGACGCGCTGTATATCCAATATCGCCTGTCGCCGCAGGTGACCCGCCAACGCATGTATTATGAAACCATGGAACGAGTGCTGCAGGGTGCGGAAAAGACCGTGGTCGATCCGCGCGGGGTGACCTCTGTTTTGCCGCTGCCGGAGGCGCGCCGCCGCGCCGCCACGCCGACCCCGCCGCCGCCCGCCCGCCACACTGGCCCGACAGGAGCACGCCCATGAGCGCGATCATCGATACCCTAACCCGCCATCCGCTTTATGCCCTGCTGGGCGCGCTGGCGGTGGCCGTGCTGGCGATGATGACATTTTCCATCGTGCCGGAAACACATCAGGCTCTCGTGCTGCGCTATGGCCAGATCGACCGGGTGGTGAACCCGTATCGCGCTAATCAGCGGTTCGGCTCCACCGGCGCGGGGTTGATGGCCAGAGTGCCGTTTCTGGAACAGGTCCAGCTGATCGACAAGCGCGTGCGCCGCGTGACGCTGGACGGACAACCGGTGCTGTCGACCGACCAGACCCGGGTGCAAGTTGACGCCTATGCCCGCTACCGCGTGGTTGATGCGGCACGGATGTATTCGAGCATCGGCAGCGTGCCGCAGCTGGAGGTGCAGCTGAAGACATTGCTGTCGTCGCGGTTGCGCAATGAGCTAGGCCGGCGGACCTTTGCGCAATTGCTCAGCCCCGAACGCGATCAGGTGATGACCAATATCCGCCGTTCGCTGAGCACCGACGCCCGGCGCTATGGTGCGGAAATCGTCGATGTGCGGATCAACCGGGCCGAACTGCCCAATGAATCGCAGGAGTCGGCCTTTGAACGGATGCGCTCGGCGCGGATTCAGGCGGCGACTGAAATCGATTCCGAGGGACGGCGCCAGGCGCGGGTGATTACCGGCGATGCCGATGCACTCGCGGCGCAGATTTATGCCGAAAGCTTTGGCCGCGATCCGGAATTCTATGCCTTTTACCGGGCGATGCGGTCCTATGAGCGCACGTTTGCCTCCGAAGGTGCCGGCGCGACAACGTTCGTCCTGCCGTCCGATGAAGGCTATATGTCGCAATTTGGTGGGCGCACCCGCCGCGAATGACCGCTAGCGGGGCGGGCTTGTTGCCGCCGGTTCAGGTTGGATTTGATTAAGCTGCAGGCGTGAGCCGCCATGTGGCGCGATAAAGGGATAAGAAACGTGCGGACAGTTTATGCGATCACCGGGGCGTTACTATTGGGCGGATCGGCGCTGGCGCTGACTGCGCCGATGCCGTTAGGCGCGCAGGAAGCGCCGGTGGAGGCGGTGCAGCGCAATAGCGTTACGCCGCGCCCGGGTGCTCCCGCCAGTTTTGCAGACCTGGTGGCGCAATCTCAGCCCGCCGTGGTCAACATTTCCACCCGGCAGCGGATCGAAGTGCAGGCGCGGCCCAATCCATTTCAGGGCACCCCGCTGGAGCAGTTTTTCGGCGCACCAGGCGGCCCTGGTGGTCAAGGCGGTGCACCAGGTGGTCCGGGCGGACAGGGCCAGCCGCAGACGCGGCGCGGTTCATCGTTGGGTTCAGGCTTTCTGATCTCGGCTGACGGCTATATCGTCACTAATAATCACGTGGTTGCGCCGGGCGCGCCCAATGCGGTGGTCGAGCAGATCACCGTCACCATGCCCGATCGCACCGAATATGTAGCGCGCGTCGTCGGGCGGGACCCCGATAGCGATCTGGCGGTGTTGAAGATCGAAGGGCGCAACCTGCCATTCGTGCGCTTTGGCGACTCGACTCACACCCGGGTCGGCGATTGGATTATCACCATCGGCAATCCGCTGGGCTTTGGCGGCACCGTCACGTCGGGCATCGTTTCGGCGCTCTATCGCAATGTCGGCCCCGGCGGGGCGGGCACTGGCGGCGCGTTTGACCGCTATATCCAGACCGATGCTGCCATCAACCAGGGTAATAGCGGCGGGCCGATGTTTGACATGGCTGGCACGGTCGTCGGCATTAACTCCGCGATTATTTCACCCAATGGCGGCAATATCGGTCTGGGCTTTGCCATTCCCGCCGAAGTGGCCGAACCCATTGTCCGCCAGCTGATCGAAGGGCGGACGATTGCCCGCGGCTATCTGGGCCTCGAACGGGTGCCGGTGAACGAAGATCTCGCGGCGTCGCTCGGCATCCCCAATGGCCGCGGTGAGTTTATCCAGCGGGTGTTGCCCGGTGGCGCGGCCGACCGGGCCGGCATTCAGCCCGGCGATGTTGTTTTGCGGGTGGCCGGACAGGATGTGTCGCCGGATAATACGCTGTCCTATGTAGTCGCCAGCACCAGCCCGGGCACGCGGATTCCCATTGAGCTGATCCGCGATGGTCGGCGGCTGACCGTGACCGCGACGGTTGGCACCCGCCCGAGCGCCGAGCAGCTGGCCGCCGAAGCGCAAACGCCGCAGTTTAATCCGGATGAAGAGCAGGAGTTCAGCCAGCGCGCTGAACCCGGCAATTCGGGGGCGCAGTTGATCCGCGATCAGCTGGGCCTGATGACCACTGATGTGACGCCAGACATTGCCTCGCAAGCTGGCGTTGAGCGGACTACGCGCGGTGTGCTCATCATGGCGGTCAACCCGAACAGCGATGCCGCGCAGCGCGGACTGGCCCGCGGCTTTGTGATTATCGGCGCCAATAATCGGCCGGTGACCAGTAATGATCAGCTCGCCGCTGCGATCACTGAAGCCCGGCGCCAGGGGCGTGCGGCGATGCTGCTTCAGGTTACCCGGCGCGGCCTGCGCCCGGCCTATGTGCCGATCCGGCTGGCCAGCGGCGACTGAGGGATGCGTGCCCCTGCTTGATATTGCGGGCGCGATAGTTACGACATCCGGGCGGGTTGGCGATTGCGCCAGCCCGCCCAAATTTTTTGCGCGCCGACTGGCGTGAAATGGGGACAGCGGCATGACCGAGACGGCAGAAATTTTCATTGGCAGCACCAGTGGCGGCGCGCGGCAGGTCATTAACCTGCGCCGCGCCAATCGGCATGGGCTGATTGCTGGCGCGACGGGCACTGGCAAGACGGTGACGTTGCAGGGCATGGCTGAGAGCTTTTCGGCGGCTGGCGTTCCGGTGTTCGTGTCCGATGTGAAAACTGATTTGTCGGGCATGGCGCTGGCGGGGTCCCCCACCGGCAAATTGCATGACATCTTCGCTGGCCGTGCGGCTGAGATTGGTCAAAGCGATTGGGCCTATCGCGACAATCCGGTGATGTATTGGGACCTGTTCGGCGAACAGGGCCACCCCATCCGCACCACCATTTCGGAGATGGGGCCATTGCTTTTGTCGCGTCTGCTCGGCCTGAATGAAACACAGGAAGGCGTGCTGTCGATTGCGTTCCGCATGGCCGACGAACAGGGCATGCTGCTACTCGACATGGGCGATTTGCAGGCGATGCTGGCCTGGTGCGCGGAAAATGCTGCTGACCTCGCCATCCGCTATGGCAATGTCAGCAAGGCCAGCGTCGGCACCATCCAGCGGCAATTGCTGACGCTGGAGGATCAGGGCGGCGATAAATTCTTTGGCGAACCCGCGCTCGACATCATGGACATGATCCAGTGTGCGGAGGATGGCCGCGGCTATATCAACATCCTCGCCGCTGATAAGCTGATGTCGAGCCCGAAGCTGTATGCAACATTCCTGTTGTGGCTATTGTCCGAATTGTTCGAGACGCTGCCCGAGGTGGGTGACCCCGATAAGCCGAAGCTAGTATTCTTTTTTGACGAAGCGCATTTGCTGTTCGACGAAGCGCCTGAGGCGCTGCACGACAAGGTCGAACAAGTGGTGCGCCTGATCCGGTCCAAGGGGGTTGGCGTCTATTTCGTCACTCAGAACCCGATTGATATTCCCGAGAAAGTGGCCGGTCAGCTAGGCAATCGGGTGCAGCATGCGTTGCGGGCGTTCACCCCGCGTGACCAGAAAGCGATCCGCGCAGCGGCGGAGACGTTCCGCGTCAACCCTGACATCGACGTCGAAACCGCGATTACCGAAATGAAGGTCGGGGAGGCGCTGGTATCGGTGCTGATGGCCGATGGCGCGCCGACCCCGGTGGAGCGCACCCTGATCAAGGCGCCGTCATCGCGGGCCGGGCCAGTGGATGCGCGTGAACGGGCGATCATCCGGTCAACGAGCCCGATTGGCGACAAATATGATGTGACGATTGACCGCGAGTCCGCTGAGGAGTTGCTGGCGGCGCGCGGGCAGCAGGCGGCTGCCGCCTCAGTAGCGGCGGTGGCGCAGGAGGATGGCGCGCGAGCGACTGCTGTTGCCGAGCGTGAGGCGGCGCGGGTGCGCGCGACGGCAGAGCGTGAGCGGTTGCGCGCCGAGACAACAGCCGCGCGGGCGGCGGCGCGGGAAGCGGCCAAGCCGAGCACGGCGGAGCGGATGGCGACCTCCGCGGCGCGTTCGGTCATCACCAATATCGGCGGGAGTGTTGGGCGGCAGATCGGTGGCCGGGTCGGCGGACAATTACTGCGGGGGCTGCTGGGCGGCCTGTTCCGGTAAGCCCGCCGCAGCATCTGCGCACTTGTGCCTTTGTGAAAAGCCGTTGTAGATTTGTGTCGACAATGGGCGCGGCGCAATGGTCGTGCTCGACAGGGGGGCGGACCGATGCGTGAACTAACCTGGCGCAGCATCATCCTGGGTGGATTGATAACGCTGCTGTTCACCGCGGCCAATGTCTATCTGGGGCTTAAGGTCGGGCTGACATTTGCAACATCGATCCCCGCTGCGGTCATTTCGATGGCGCTGCTGCGTGTGCTCGGTGGTGGTTCGATTCTGGAAAATAACATTGTCCAGACGATTGCATCGGCGGCGGGCACATTGTCAGCGATCATCTTTGTGCTCCCCGGCCTCGTCATGATCGGCTGGTGGACCGGGTTCCCCTATTGGCTTAGCGTCGCAACGATTGCGGTCGGCGGCATATTGGGGGTGATGTATTCCGTACCGCTGCGCCGCGCGCTCGTGACCGGTTCTGATCTGCCCTATCCAGAAGGGGTTGCGGCGGCTGAAGTGCTCAAAATCGGTGACAGCAGCAGCGGTGGCGCAGAGGAGAATCGCCGCGGCCTGGCCACCATCGTCGCGGGCTCGGTCGGCGCCGCACTCTTTTCGCTGATCGCCCAGACCAAAGTGATCGCTGCTGAAGCCGCGATCTTCTTTCGCTTTGGCACCGGGGCCACCACCATGTCGGCCAGCCTGTCGCTGGCACTGATCGGTGTCGGGCATCTGGTCGGTCTGTCGGTGGGCGTCGCCATGTTGGTGGGTCTGGCGATTGCCTATGGCGGATTGCTGCCAATGCTCACCGCAGGCGGCATCGCTACCGCCCCTGATCTCGCCGACTTTGTGAGCACAGTGTTCCGAGAAAAAGTGCGGTTCATTGGCGCGGGGACAATCGGCGTTGCGGCGATCTGGACCCTGCTCAAGATTTTAGGGCCCATCGCATCAGGTATCCGCTCTGCCCTTGCTGCGTCGCATATTCGCGGAAGCGAGGGTAATGCCGCACTTGCGCTGACCGAACGCGATATTCCCATTGGTATCGTCTTCGGCACGATCATCGCGGCGCTGGTGCCCATCGGGTTCCTGCTGTGGGGCTTTGCCCAAGGTGGACCGATTGCCGTCAGCCCTGGGCCGACGCTGATTCTCAGCCTGCTCTATGTCATGGTCGCCGGGGTCGTGATTGCCGCAGTGTGCGGCTATATGGCAGGGCTTATCGGCGCGTCGAATAGCCCCATTTCAGGGGTCGGCATCCTCGCCGTACTCGGCATTTCCCTGATCCTTGCGGCGGTTCATGCGGGCATAGATGATGCGGCGGCGACCCAAGCACTTGTCGCTTACGCGCTGTTCGTCACGGCGATCATCTTTGGCATCGCGACGATTTCGAACGATAACCTGCAAGATTTGAAAACGGGTCAGATCGTCGGTGCGACGCCGTGGAAACAGCAAGTTGCGCTGATCATCGGCGTGTGTTTCGGCGCGCTTGTCATCCCGCCCATCCTTGATCTGCTCAATGCTGCCTTTGGCTTTGCCGGGACGCCGGGCGCTGGCCCGAATGCGTTAGCCGCACCGCAAGCCGCGCTGATTTCCGCATTGGCGCAGGGCGTGCTCGGCGGTGACCTCGACTGGTCGTTGCTCGGCACAGGTGCGGTGATAGGCATTATTGTGGTCATCGTTGACGAGTTGTTGGGCCGCACCACCAGATTTCGCCTGCCGCCGCTGGCCGTGGGGATGGGGATTTACCTCCCCATGTCGCTAACATTGCTCATCCCCATCGGGGCGCTGTGTGGGGCCTGGTATGATCGGCGTGCTGCCCGCGCGGCGGATCCTGAATTCGCCAAGCGGATGGGCGTGCTGCTCGCGACTGGGCTTATCGTCGGCGAAAGCCTGTTTGGCGTTGCCTTTGCCGGGATCGTCGCGGCTACCGGCAGCGATGCACCGATGGCGCTGATCAGCGAAGCGCGCTGGGCGGTGCCATTTGGACTGGCGCTGTTCATTGCCGCTATTGCCTGGCTGTATCGGCGCACTTTGCGCAGTTCGCTGGCGCTGGTCACAGCGGCATGATGGCCCGGCTGCTGCTTGGCGCGTTGATCGCCGTTGCCGTCCCATCCCATGCGCAATCGAACGCTCCGGTGGTGGCGAGCGCTGCAGCTGCTGAACCGCCTGCTCCCAACCGCTCGACCACCAGGCATAGCGGGGTCTTTGGCGGGCGGACGATCAGCTATCGCGCGATTGCAGGGGAAACCTATCTCCGCGCAGAGGACGGCGCGGCGCGCGCGGCGATTTTTTCCACCTCCTATATTGCGGAGGGCGCTGGGGCAGACCGGCCGGTGACATTCGTGTTTAACGGTGGGCCGGGCTCGGGCTCGGTCTGGCTGCATATGGGCGCATTCGGTCCGGTGCGCGTCGCGATCCCCAGCGATGCCCGTGATGATGGCGCGCCGCCCTATCCGCTGCTGCCCAATCCCGACAGCTTGCTTGACGTCAGTGATCTGGTGTTCATCGACCCGGTTGGCACCGGCTGGTCCTATGCGATGCCGGGTGTCGACGCGCAGGATTACTGGGGCGTGACGCAGGATGCGCGCTCGATTGCGCAGTTCATCCGACTGTGGCTGAACGAGCATGGCCGTTGGAACAGCCCCAAATATCTGGCGGGCGAAAGCTATGGCACCACCCGCGCCGCTGCGGTGCTGAACCAGCTGGAGGGGGCCTATAATGATGTTGCACTCAACGGGGTGATCCTGATCTCGACCGTGCTCGATTTTGGCGCGGGCGCGGATGTGCCGGGCAATGAGCTATCCTATGTGCTCAACGTGCCGACGATGGCGGCGACGGCGTTGTTCCATGGCCGTATCCAGCATCCTGGCGGGACGGCGGCATTGGTCGCAGAGGCGCGGGCGTGGGCGAGCGGGCCGTATCTGGCGGCGCTGATGCAGGGCAATGCTGTGGATGACGCGACCCGTGGGCGGATCAGGGCGGAGCTGGCGCGGTTTACCGGTCTGTCCGAGGATTATCTCGACCGCGCCAATTTGCGGGTAACCCCGGCGCGTTTTTACCGCGAGCTGCTGCGTGATCGCGGGCTGAGCGTCGGGCGGCTGGATTCCCGCTACACCGGGCGCGATGCTGATGCAGCGGGTGAAGAGCCCGATAATGACCCGAGCTTTTACGGGATTGATGCGGGCTACACGGCGGCGATCAATGCCTATGCGCGGGGTGCTTTGGGCTATCGGACGGACCGGAGTTACAGCACCATCGGCGGGGTGGGGCGCTGGGACTGGCGGCTGAGCGAAGGGCGCGACCGCGACGCCTATTTCAACGTCGCCCCCTATATCAGCCGGGCATTGCGCGAGAATAGTGGCTTGCGGATTTTCGTCGGGCAGGGCTGGTATGATTTTGCGACGCCGTTTTTCGCCGCCGAACATGCACTGACCCGCGCCGGTTTCCCGCGCGACCGCATCGGCTTTCACTATTATGACGCGGGCCACATGATGTATGTTCGGGACGAAGACCGGGCGGCATTGTCGCGCGATGTGCGCCAGTTCATCCGTGCCCGCTGAAAAAGACTTGTCCAGACAAGCGCTTGACCCGCACCATGACAAAATAGTCACATTCGCAATATTGTTGCGTTTGCGAAGGATTGCACCTTGCTAAAAGACGCCAAACTGCGGCATTTTTGACCTCAAGCTGCTTATCAAAAGCAACAGGGGAAAAATGATGCATATGGGTCGGATCAGGGCAAATCGGTTGATGCGGTCGTCGGCGTTATTGGCGATGGGTGTAGCCATGCTGACAGCGATGCCAGCGCGGGCGCAGGACGCCATCGCGGCGGACGCGGACGAAGCGCAAGAGGATGCCATTGTCGTCACCGGGTCGCGTATCCAGCGTCCGGACCTGGAGGCCGCCAATCCGGTTACGACCCTGTCGAACGAGGTGCTGACCGCATCGGGCAACGTCACCGCAGGCTCGATCGTGCAATATGTGCCGTCGCTATTTTCCTCGACGACCTCGGATTTGTCGGCGACGCGCGGTGCCCTCGTTGGTGGAGCGTCGCTGGACTTGCGCGGGCTGGGCTCCATTCGGACGCTGGTGCTGGTCAACGGGCGGCGGCATGTCGCCGGTTCGACCGGGACCGGGATTGTCGATGTCGATACTATTCCCAGCGTGCTGATCGAGCGGGTCGACGTGCTGACCGGCGGCGCTTCGGCAGTCTATGGGTCGGACGCGGTGTCGGGCGTGGTCAATTACATCATGCGCCGCAACTTTACCGGGCTGGAAATCGACACCCA
>JANOPV010000011.1:0-8772 GCA_031422035.1 Sphingomonas sp.
AAGTCGAAGATGATGAACAAGATAGCGACGAGGTAAAAGCGTACATCAAATTGCCCACGGCTATCCTCGAACGCAGGAAATCCACACTCATATTCGCTGTTTTTATCAACCGACGGCTGATGCGTTCCTGTCAGCCTCGAAACGCCCATCGGCAAAAATACGAACAGCGACGACAGCGCCACCGCGACAAACAAAAACAGGAAGATCGGTGCATATTGCGTCAGATCAACCACGGGGCACATCACCTAAGCTAACGACGCGAGAATCCCGCGCGATTGAGCGGGCTTTAGGCCAGCCTTTGCTGGCTCGCAAGGCGCGATATGGCCATTTTCAGCCCGATCAGCAGCACAGCAGCCCACTGGTTACCTTGGTAACGCGCGCCGTAGCGTTATGCGTTGCGCAGAGCCCCAGCGACAAGTTTGTGCAATCGGCTGTGGAGCCCGTCATTTGCTGCCAGATACTCGCTGCGCTCAATCGCTCGGTCGCCACCGCGAAAGTCAGTGACAAATCCGCCAGCCTCTTTGACAAGCAGCATCCCCGCAGCAACATCCCAAAGCGCGAGATCGCTCTCCCAAAAACCATCGTAACGGCCCGCCGCAACCCAAGCGAGATCGAGACTTGCGGCGCCAAAACGCCGAACACCGGCGACTTCAGGCGCAATCGCACCAAAAATCCGGCTCCATTGCGCCATGTCGCCGTGCCCGAAATAGGGGATGCCGGTCGCAATCAGGGCGTCAGCGAGCGATTTGCGCGCAGATACCCGTAACCGCTGCCCTTGCCGCCAGGCACCGCGTCCACGTTCTGCCCAGTAACTCTCGTCGGTCACAGGCTGATAAACAATACCGGCAACCATGTCGCCCCACCCACCATCGGGCTTAGGTTCCTGCACAGCAATCGAGATCGCAAAATGCGGAATCCCATGAAGGAAGTTCGATGTGCCGTCGAGAGGATCAACCACCCAGCGCGGTTTGCCGGAGGCGCCGGGAATGTCTCCACCTTCTTCCATCAGAAAACCCCAATCGGGGCGCGCCTTCAAAAGCTCATCATAGATGGTGCGCTCGGCCTGCTGATCAGCCTTGCTAACAAAGTCAGCAGGGCCTTTGCGGCTGACCTGCAGATGCTCAACCTCGCCAAAATCGCGGCGCAATTTAGCCCCTGCTTTGCGCGCGGCACGTTCCATAACGGTGATGACGCCTGATTGGGCCATGATCTTATCCTTCGCCCGTCAATTCAGTCTGCACGACGGACATATTCGCGGTCATGGACATGGACCACGATCCGCGTTCCCGCACCAATATGCGGCGGAACCATGACGCGCACGCCATTGTCCAAGATTGCTGGCTTGTAGCTTGACGACGCCGTCTGCCCCTTCACCACCGCATCTGCTTCGACAATTGTCGCTTCAACATGCTCGGGCAGGTCAACGGAAATCGGGCGCTCGTCCCACAGCTCCAGCACCACATCCATGCCGTCCTGCAGGAAATCGGCATCTTCGCCAACCACCACCTTTGCGATGGTGATCTGCTCGTAATTATCCTTGTCCATGAATACAAGATCGTCACCCTCGGCATAGAGATACTGAAAATCCTTGGTGTCGAGCCGCACTTTCTCGACCGTGTCCTGACTGCGAAAGCGGACATTGGTCTTGCGCCCATCAACTAGGTTTTTCATCTCCACCTGCATGAACGCCCCGCCTTTGCCAGGTTGGGTGTGCTGAATCTTAGCCACTTTCCAGATACCGCCCTCATATTCGAGGATGTTTCCGGGGCGAATGTCGACGCCGCTAATCTTCATGGGGCCAAGTCCCTTGTGTGCGATGATGAGAATGAAAAAGAGCCAATGGCGGGTGATCATCGAGTAGGAGCGCGCGCTTACCCGTGCCCGCTATCATTGGCAAGTTTGGCAGCCGCCCTCCCTGCACTCATTGCCTCGGTCAGCGCGATCACCCCAGCAGCAGGCCCCTGCGGGTGTGCCCAGACTGCGGCGCTCACCGCTATAAAATCTGCGCCAGCTGTCACGACTGGGATGCAATTATCCGCCGTAATTCCGCCAATCGCGACGCACGGCGTTTCACTCACTGTCGACCACCACCCCAGCACTGCCAGATCGGCAACATGTTCAACCACCTTTGTTGTGGTCGGAAAAAAAGCGCCAAAGGCCACATAATCAGCGCCTGCCTCAGCAGCCTCCATCGCCAAATGACGGCTATTGTGACAGGTCACACCGACTTGCACATCCGAGCCAAGTGCTGTCCGCGCTTCGCGCGGATCACCATCGCTCTGCCCCAGGTGCACACCATCGGCACCAATCCGCTTGGCCAAGCTGACATCATCATTAACGACGAACGCAACGTCACGCGCCCGGCATATCGCCAGCAGAGGCAGAGCCAAAGCAGTGGCGTCGTGCTGGTCAACATCCTTCACTCGGAATTGAAAAGCCGCGACCGGACCAGCATCCAGAGCGGCCGATAGCTGATCCGGGAAATCTCCACCGACGTTCACCGGTGAAATAAGGTATAATTGCGCCGGCACCCGCCGGTTATGCCGCTCAAACCGATCGGCAAAGCTGGGATCGAGCGAGAGTGGATCTGTGTCTGTCATCGCGCCGATGTAGCCACTCGAACGACGCTTGTCGAAGGACTTAGCGGCCTAAGCCACGGAACCTGCATGAATGTCGGCCACGGCCTGCCGAAGTGACGCGTCAAATGTCGCGTCATCCATATCTGCCCGCAAATCCGAAAGCAGCGCCCGGCTGAAACTCGCGATGATGCCGCTATTCTTGGCAAGCTCACGACATGCGTCGGCGCGGCTATAGCCGCCAGACAGCGCAACCACCCGCAGCACTCTTGGATGACTGACGAGCGCATCAAATGTCCCTGGCACCGCTGGCAAACTCAGCTTGAGCATCACTTGCTGATCGTCGGCCAGACCATCGAGCTGCATCAAAATCTCACGAAGCAAAAGTCGGTCGCACTCGGCGCGCGTCAAACTCTTGATGTTCACCTCGGGCTCAAGGATCGGCATAAGTTCGTGGGCGAGAACCTGCCGCGCAACGGCGAACTGCTGGGCAACCGCAGCGGCGATCCCCTCTGGATCGGCGCCGTTGATCACCGAGCGTTCCTTAGTGCCGAAAACGCCCAGCGCCCTCGCTCGGGTCAGCAATGCGCTAAGTTCCGGCATCGGCCTCATCAGCTGAACGCCGTTCGCTTCATCCTCCAGACCCTTGTCGATCTTGATAAATGGCACGACCCCGCGCCCGCGCAACGCAGCAACCGTCAGCTGGCCATCAACCACGCCGTCCATCGTCCGCTCGAATAGGATCGCGCCGATCACTTTTCCGCTTGAAAAGCACGGCGCGCGGATAATCCGGCTGCGCATAGCATGGATCAGCGTGAACATTTCCTCGTCGCTGCTGAATGCGTCACTACCGATACCATAACCTGCTAACGCTTTGGGAGACGATCCACCACTTTGGTCGAGCGCGGCAATAAAGCCCTGCCCATCGCGGATTTTCGTCAGCATATCAGCATGGGTGGAAAGAGCGTTCATGGTGCCTCCGCTAGTGCATACTTATATATAGCGCGGCGCTTACCGGGCTCCCAGCTGGTCGGCAACTCCTTGAATGATAAGCCGGACTAATCTGCTCAGTTTTGTGACAGCGCCGCCACACCGGGCAACTCGCGCCCTTCCATCCATTCCAGAAAAGCCCCACCTGCCGTCGATACAAACGTGAATTGATCCACAACCCCCGCCTGATTAAGGGCAGCCACGGTGTCACCACCGCCTGCCACGGCGATCAGGGAACCGTCCTGGACCAAAGCAGCAGCTGTTCGAGCAAGCGCAACCGTCGCGTTGTCGAATGGTGGGGTCTCAAAGGCTCCTAATGGGCCGTTCCAGATGAGAGTATGACATGTTTTAAGGACATCGGCCAACGCCTCGACCGCTGCAGGACCCACGTCCAAGATCATTTCGTCAGCAGCGACCTCATGCACATTACAGGTGCGTAAACTAGGCGGGTTTGCGACGAATTCTTTAGCCACAATGACGTCATAAGGCAGATGAATCGTGCACCCGCACTCCTCCGCCGCATCAAAAATCGCATTGGCGGTATCGATGAGATCGTGCTCACACAGCGATTTACCGACCGCCACACCGCGCGCCGCCAAGAAGGTATTCGCCATGCCGCCACCGATAATAAGGTGATTGGCCTGCCCGACCAGATGTCGCAGCGCATCGATCTTGCTCGACACCTTGGCGCCGCCAACAACCGCTGCGACTGGTCGCCGGGGATCGCCCAATGCCGCGTCAAGTGCGCGCAATTCTGCTTCCATGGCCCGCCCGGCATATGCCGGCAGCCGCCGCGCCACGCCCGTGGTTGAGGCATGCGCACGGTGTGCTGTCGAAAAGGCATCGTTGACGAAGAAGTCGCCAAGTGCCGCTATTGCGTCAGCCAGATCAGGATCGTTAGTTTCCTCGCCAGGATTAAATCGCGTGTTTTCTAGAACCGCGACGTCGCCCGCAGCGAGGACTGCGATGCCAGCAGCAGCACCCTCACCAGCACTCTCGGGGATGAACATCACCGACTTTTCAATCACCTGCTCCACCGCATCGATGACGAGACTCAGCGATTGGGTCGGGTCTTTTGCACCGTTCGGCCGTCCGAAATGCGCAAGTAACAGCACGATGGCCCCTTTGTTCACCAACTCACGGATCGTCGGCAGCGCCGCACGAATTCTAGTGTCATCCGTTACTGCGCCGTCGTGCATCGGCACGTTCAGGTCGACCCGGACCAACGCGCGTTTGCCACGAACATCACCGAGATCATCGAGAGTGCGAAAGCTGGGCATCAGCTTAGAGTAACCGCCCCATTGCACCCGCCGTGTCGACCATCCGGTTGGAGAAGCCCCATTCATTATCATACCAGCTGATCACCCGGACTAATTTGCCGTCAATGACCGTCGTTTCGAGGCTGTCGACTGTAGAACTGGCCGGAGCGTGGTTGAGGTCAATCGACACCAGCGGCTCATCTGTGTAGTCCAGAATACCCGCTAGCGGCCCGGCTTCCGACGCGGCTTTTAAGATCGCATTGACCTCTTCCTTCGTCGTGTCACGCGCTGGCGTAAACGTCAGGTCGATTAGGCTGACGTTGGGCGTCGGCACCCGAATGGCTGAACCATCAAGTTTACCCTTGAGCTCGGGCAATACCTCGCCCACGGCGCGCGCGGCACCGGTAGTGGTGGGGATCATTGACATGCCCGCGGCTCGCGCCCGCCGCATGTCCGGGTGGATCTGATCAAGGATCTTCTGGTCATTGGTGTACGCGTGAATGGTCGTCATCAGCCCGCGCTCTATACCGATCGCATCGTTGAGCACCTTGGCGACAGGTGCTAAGCAATTGGTGGTGCAACTGGCGTTCGACACGATCCGGTGATCTGCGGTCAACTTGTCATGGTTCACGCCGTAGACAACGGTCAGGTCGACTCCCTTGGCGGGGGCCGACACTAGCACCCGCTTGGCACCGGCACTTAGATGCTTGCCTGCACCATCGGCATCGGCGAAGAAACCGGTGCATTCCAGAGCAATGTCCACGCCGTTGGCCGCGTGTGGCAGATTTGCGGGATCGCGCTCAGCCGTCACGTGAATGCGTTTCCCGTTGACCACAATGTCATTGCCATCGGCGACGACGGTGCCCGGAAACGGACCATGGACGCTATCGCGCTTGAACAGCATGGCGTTTGACTGCGCGTCGGCCAAATCATTGATCGCCACCAGTTCCAAGTCGTGGTCGGTCCGCTCCAATATGGCGCGAGCCACAAGCCGCCCAATCCGTCCAAAGCCATTGATCGCTACCTTGACCGTCATTTTGTCATTCTCCAGCGTTTAGGTGTTTAGGCGTGCGCGGATTGCCGCAGTCACCGCCTTGGTCGTTAATCCAAAATGCTCGAACAGATCGCTTGCCGGGGCCGATGCTCCAAAGCTGCCGATTCCGATCTTCAATCCATCGCGCCCGACATAACGATCCCAGCCATAAGTTGAACCGGCCTCAATCGAAACGAGCAGCGCGTCATGAGGCAACAGGTCATCCCGGTAACCTAATGACTGGGTGTCAAAAAGCTCCGCGCAGGGCATCGTGACGACGTCAACACCGATGCCCGCATTCTCTAGAGCGATAGCAGAGTCGAGCGCGAGAGATACTTCCGAACCAGTCGCAACGATCACGACCTGTCGTGCCCCCGCCGCAGCTTTCAAACGGTAGGCGCCTTTGGCGCACATATTTTCGGAAACATCATCGCGTACCGCTGACAGATTTTGCCGCGTGAGAGCAAGCACCGACGGCGTTTCTTTCGACGCCAACGCCAACGCCCAGCATTCGGCCGTTTCGACCGCATCGGCGGGCCGGAAAACATATAGATTTGGCATCGCGCGCAACGAAGCCAGATGTTCGATTGGCTGATGCGTCGGGCCATCTTCACCGAGGCCGATGCTGTCATGCGTCATCACATAGATGACCCGTTGTTGTTGAAGCGCCGACAGGCGGATGGCCGCGCGGCAATAATCGGCAAAGACGAGGAATGTGCCACCATAAGGAATGACCCCGCCGTGCAGCGCCATGCCGTTCATTGCGGCGGCCATGCCGAATTCGCGGATGCCATAATAGAGGTAGCGGCCCGAATAATCGGCCTTCGTGAACGGCTTGGTGGAAGTAGTCTTAGTATTATTTGAGCCGGTCAAATCGGCACTGCCGCCGATCATCGCGGGGATGTCTGCGGTGAGTGCCGCTAGCGCATTTTCTGACGATTTGCGGGTTGCCACATTCGGTTTTTCAGCAGCAATTTCATCAAGATATGCCGTGAAAATATCACCGCTTATGAGGTCGCCAGCCATTTGGGCGTTGAACGCCGCGCCATTGCTAGCAGCGTCAAGGCGACCCTCCCACGCGCTCCGCGCAGCAGCGCCACCCTGACCAATTGCACGCCACTTAGCAGCGATGTCTGCCGGCACTTCAAACGGCGCGGCAGTCCAGCCCAGCGTCTCACGCACCGCCGCGGCCTCGGTGCTGCCCAGCGGCGAACCATGGGTTGCCGACGTGCCCTGCTTGTTTGGCGCGCCATAGCCAATGATCGTCCGACACGCGACCAGCGACGGCCGCGGATCAGCGGCGGCTTCACTCAACGCCCGGCGAATATCAACAGGATCATGCCCATCACAGGCCACAACATGCCACCCGCTCGCCCGATAGCGCGCGGTAACGTCTTCGCTGGTCGACAAATCCGTCGGACCGTCGATTGTTATGCGATTATCGTCCCACAGCAGGTTGAGCCGCCCCAATCCAAGATGCCCGGCCAAACCGACCGCTTCATGATTGATGCCCTCCATCAGGCAGCCATCGCCCGCGATCACCCAGCAGCGGTGGTCCACAAGGTCATCGCCATAAACCGCATTCAAATGCCGTTCGGCGATGGCCATGCCAACGGCCATTGCCACACCCTGCCCCAGCGGGCCAGTCGTCGCTTCGATACCAGGCAGCTCAAAATTCTCTGGATGCCCGGCGCACGGGCTGCCCAACTGTCTAAAATTCCGGATGTCAGCAATCGTTGGGCGATCATAACCGGTCAGATGCAGCAAGGCGTAGATGAGCATCGACCCGTGGCCAGCCGACAGCACAAACCGGTCCCGATCCGCCCATTTGGGGGCAGACGCATCAAATTTGAGATAATCACTGAACAGGACGGTGGCGACATCGGCCATGCCCATCGGCATGCCCGGATGGCCGCTATTGGCTGCCTCCACCGCGTCGACAGCCAACATTCGCAGGGCGTTGGCAAGATGTCGTTCGGTAACGGCCATAAGGCGGCTCCATGCTCTGGAGGGGGCCACGTGCCAAGATAAGGCTCGCGATTCGATGCGCGTTCCTTTGCGGTCGATGGCATCGGGCGTCAACCATGCGGCCACTATCTCTGTCGGCAAGCCGCCCGATGCGCGGCGCGCGGCACGCGGCGCGATCCTGGCAGATTTGCTTTGCTGCACCAGCGTCGCTACGCTCTTCATACTCAGCAAGAAGGTGGATCGCGCATGAGTGGTAGGATGACAGAGGCGCTAGTCGCATTGGAACGGGTTACCGCCAGGGTCGAAGCACTGGACGGTCGACTGAGCAGTCAACTGAATGAAAACCGTAATTTGCGGCGTGAAGTTCAGGGCGTTGTTCAGGACCTCGACGCCATAATCGCGCGGTCAGCCGGTGCCTGAGCTACAAATCGACCTTTGCGGTCATAGCACCACCATCGCTTGCGCTGTCGAGGATGAGCCGCGTCTGCGCCAACTGATTGCGCTGGTTGGTGAACGTGCCGAAGCGGCTCGCGGTATCGTGGGGGAGAATGATCGCTGGCGGCAGCTACTGTTCACCGCGATATTCTTGGCCGATGAACTCGACAGCCTCGGGGCCGCTACGACGGCGGCTGGCTTGGTCTCTGCGCCTGCGACCTCGGCGGCGGCAAGCGATGCACAGGCATCGGCGGCCGACGCTGATCGGATTATGGCATTTACCCAGCGTATTGGTTCTGCCCTCGATAGAATCGACCAATATGCCGCATCAGGCCTTGAGCCGCCGCGTGCCAACGCCTAGATTAGAGACGACGGGTTCTGCATGGTGCGTGCTTTTGCGAAAATCCCTGAGGCGATAAATCATCCATGGGAGCTATCCCTGCCCGGGTTCCGGCCCGACGCACATGGCCCCCACCTGACGTTACTGGCGTCAGAGGATCTTCCGGCAAAC
>JANOPV010000012.1:0-1818 GCA_031422035.1 Sphingomonas sp.
ATCAGAGCGACCCCGCTGTTCAATGCGGCGCATACTGAAGCTGGTCAAAAAGGTCAACCACTGCTGCGCTGGCGATCAGCGTCCGCTGCGCTGGCACCGCGCGCAGAAAAAGGTAGATCGCCCGCCCATAACCACGCGCGAAACTGGGCGTTGGCACGCTGGGCAGCCCTCCCCTTCGCGGCCATAGACCCGCCATTCGCTGCGAAAATAACCTAGCGCACCATCCGGCGCGAGGAAATCCCGCATTGACGAGCCGCCCGCAGCGATGGCCTGGTCCAAGACGCCCTTGATCGCGGTGACGAGACGTCGGGCCGCTGCTGCAGACAGCGCGTTGCCCGATAGCATCGGCGATACGCGCGCCAGGTGCAGCGCTTCACACACATAGATATTGCCCAGACCAGCGACGATGCGCTGATCGAGCAGCAGCGATTTGAGCGGGGCCGCGCGTCCGACGACTGCCGCGCGCAAGGCTGCGGCATCAAATGCGTCAGACAGCGGTTCTGGCCCGAGAGCGATGAAGGGAGCAAAGGTAACCGCGGGGTCACCGTTGACGAGGTCGACCGAGCCAAAGCGGCGCGGATCGTTGAGCGCAAGGATCCGGCCATCGCCAGTTTCGATCAGGAGGTGGTCGTGAACCTCTGGCTCCGCAACCTCGGTCCGCCAGCGCCCTGACATGCCGAGGTGAAAGATCATTGCATCATCACGGTCAGTGGTGATGACGCCATATTTCGCGCGGCGCGATAAAGCGGTGATGGTCGCCCCGGTCAGCCGCTGCCCCAGATCAACGGGAAACGGGCGGCGCAGGTCGGCACGCCGCAGGGTCACCCGGGCAATCCGCTGCCCAAGGAGCAGCGGCGCAAGCCCGCGAACGGTAGTTTCGACTTCGGGGAGTTCGGGCATAATCACATTCTTGTTAGCCGCCCGTTGCCGCGCGGTGAACCCTTGGATAGAGGGGCATCGCAACATCTCCTAACCGTCATCCTCGCGCAGGCGCGGATCCACCATCCGCGCGATGGTGATACGGGCCACCGCAGGAGATGGATTTCCGCCGATGCTGGCATGATGAGCATGAGGTTTTCGATGTCGCACGTTCCGTCAGCAGCCGACGAAACCGTTTCCTTTGGTTATCAGGATGTATCGCCCGAGGAAAAGACCCGGCGGGTCGGCGGGGTGTTTTCGAGCGTCGCTAGCAAATATGACATCATGAACGACGCCATGTCGGGCGGGATGCACCGCTTGTGGAAAGACCGGTTTGTCCGGCTGATCCGCCCGCGTGCTGGCGAGCATTTCCTCGACATGGCGGGCGGGACCGGCGACATCGCCTTTCGCATGGCGGCGCGCGGCGCGCAGGTAACGGTTTCAGACATTAACGCCGACATGCTGGCGGTCGGGCAGGAGCGCGCGGCCAAACGCGGGATATCCGGGCTCGATTGGTCCGAGCAGAATGCCGAGACGCTGAGTTTTGGCGATAGCGCGTTCGATGGCTACACCATCGCATTTGGCATCCGCAATGTGACGCATATCGACCACGCGCTGGCCGAAGCGCACCGCGTGTTGAAACCCGGCGGGCGGTTCTTCTGCCTCGAATTCTCCACCGTCGAATGGCCGGGCTTCGCCTACGTCTATGACGCCTATTCGCACCATATCGTGCCGCGGCTGGGGCAATTGATTGCCGGCGACGCCGAATCCTATCGCTACCTCATCGAATCGATCCGCAAATTTCCGCCGATGCCGGATTTTGAGCGGATGATTGGTGTGGCAGGTTTTCGTCATACCAAATTTGAGCCGATACTTGGCGGGCTGGTCGCGATCCACTCA
>JANOPV010000013.1:0-3803 GCA_031422035.1 Sphingomonas sp.
CCGACATCCTCGCCACCTTGCCCGCCAACGCCGCGTTCGCCTTGCTCGACCAGACTGGCGACTGGGCGTGGGGCTATGTCGTTGACGGGCACCGCGTCGGCTATATCCGCGACGCAGACCTCGCCGCACCAAAGGCCTGAGGCGGCAATGACCATTTCCGTGTTTATCGACGGGGCAGCGGGCACCACTGGCTTGGACATTGCCGAACGGCTGGCGGGGCGCAGCGAGCTGTCGCTGATCGTCCTCGACGACGCGCGGCGCAAATCCGCTGACGCCCGCCGCGAAGCCTTTGGCGATGCTGATTTCGCCATATTATGCCTGCCAGATGACGCCGCGCGCGAGGCAGTGACGCTGGCCGAGGGCACTAACGCCCGCATCATCGATGCGTCTAGCGCGCACCGAGTCACACCCGGCTGGACCTATGGGTTCGCTGAGATGCGTGTGGGGCAGCGGGACGTAATTGCTGGAGCCAGCCACGTCAGCAACCCCGGCTGCTATTCCACTGGCTTTATCGCGCTGGTCGCGCCGCTGGTGGCGCGCGGCCTGTTGCCCGCTGATGGCTATTATAGCTGCAACGCCGTGTCGGGCTATTCGGGCGGCGGCAAAGCGATGATCGCCCGGTTCGCGGCGGAACCCGACCTCGCGTGGCGCGGTTATGCGCTGTCCCTCGACCATAAGCATGTGCCCGAAATGCGTGACCGCTGCGGCCTTGCTCACGCGCCGCTGTTCACGCCTGCAGTGGTGCCAGCCGTGCGCGGAATGGCGGTAGAGGTCCCGCTGATCCGCGCCGCAGATGCCCGGATCGCGCCCGCTGATGCACTCGCCGCCGCGTTGGCGGAGCATTATGCCAACAGCGTTTTAATCACCGTCGGCGCGCTTGGCACTGATGGCGAGCTGCTCCTGCGCGACAATGCTCCCGCCAGCGACCGCCTAGCGCTCAGCTTGTTCGCCAGCGCTGATGGCCAGCATATCCGGCTGGTCGCGATGCTCGATAATCTGGGCAAGGGGGCGGGCGGCGCCTGCGTCCAGAACCTCAACATCATGGCCGGTCTGCCCGAAACCGCTGGCCTCAGATTGTAGCGTTCCTGTCAGCGTCATTCAGCCACGATCCATCTTGCGGGTCATATTTCTCTATCCATCGGCTCCTGGACCGGCGCGACTCGAGCGTCCGGGCGGAGCATCAGAGGACGTGGCTATGAGAAGTCGTTTTTTGGGTATCTGGCTGGTTGCTGCAACTGCGCTGACGCCCATTTTTGCACAAGCCGCACAGGCACAGGACGGTGAGCCAGTGCTGGCGCAAGAAGATGCGCGCGGCGGCGGCTTTGGTTCGCGCGTGATGCGCGAAGCCCGCACTGGCGGCGGCGGCGGCAATCGTGGTCAGCGTCAGGATGCTCCACAGCGTCAGGAACGACCTGAACGTCAGGAGACTCAGGAGCGGCCGGAGCGCCAGGAACAGCCGCAACAACCACAGCAACCGCAGGAACGGTATCAACGCCAAGGCCGCGACGGCAATGGCGGCGGCCAGCGCTGGCAGGGCCGTCAGGGTGGCGGTCAGGGCGGTACAGATGATGGCGCCGGTCGCGGTGAACGCCGCGGCAATTGGGAAGCACGCCGGGGCGAGCAACAAAGCGGTGATGGTCGTCGCGGCGATGGCACCGTCCAGCGCAATGACAATCGCAATGACAATCGCCGCGATGGTGGCTTTGGCACCCGCGTCATTCGCGATGCGCAGGGCGGCTATATTCCGCCCCAGCGCGGCGGCACGTTTGACCGCAACGGCGATGGCAATGTTGACCGCGACTGGGATCGCAACCGCGACAACCGGGTGGACGAACGCTATGACAATAACCGCAACGGCCGGCTCGACCGCCGCTGGGATCGTAACGACGATGAACGGCTAGACCGGCGCTATGACCGCAATGGTGATGGCCGGATCGACCGGGGCAATCGCGGCGGCAACCGCTATGGCTGGGATCGCGGCTGGCGCGACGACCACCGCTATGACTGGCGCGAGCACCGCACCCGCTACAACTATATCTATCGGCAACCGCGTTATTATTCACCCTATCGCGATTGGCGCTACCAATCGCTGAGCATCGGATTCAGCCTCCGGTCGCTATTCTACTCCAACCAATATTGGATCAGCGACCCGTGGCAGTATCGCCTACCCGAGGCCTACGGTCCGTATCGCTGGGTGCGCTATTATGACGATGCCTTGCTCGTCGATGTTCGCACCGGAGAGGTGGTCGACGTGATCCAGGGCGTGTTCTGGTAACAGCCGAGACAATGACAATGCCGAAGGAGGGCGGGTCAGTGATGGCCCGCCCTTTTTAGTTGCGTGACTAACACGTCATCCCAGCGAAGACTGGGATCTATGCCGTTTGTCAGGCATCTCCGGCAGCCGAGATAGACCCCAGCCTTCGCTGGGGTGACGAATATTGGTTGCGAAGCGCTCAGCTTGCCCCCACCCTCCCCCACAAATCCAGGGAGGATCACATGCGCGCATTCCGGTTGGCACTCATGGCCGCAGCAGTCGTCGCGCTGCCTGTGGCGGCACACAGCGTCGCAGCCCATGACGACATGTTCGGCATGGCAGCGGCGCAGGGAACGCCCGCGCCCGCGCCGCAGGTGCAGGTCATCCACGCCGGGCGACTGATTGCCGATACCGACGCTGGCATTACCGGTCCCGCCACCATCACCGTCACCGACGGCCGGATCAGCGCCATCGTCCAGGGGCTGCAACCAGCGCCAGAGGGCGCGCAGCTGATCGACATGTCGACCCGCACCGTCATGCCCGGCCTAATTGACCTCCACGTCCACCTGACTGGCGACCCGTCGGGCGAATTCTGGCGCGAAGCCGTTGACCCCGACGAATGGGGCGTTGTCCTGGGCGTCCGCAACGCGCAGCGCACGGTCCGGGCCGGGTTCACCACCGTCCGCGAAGCCGGTTCAGCCCGCCAGACCGCGTTCGTCTTGCGGCGCGGCACTGAAACCGGCGTTATCGCCGGACCGCGCATTCTCGCTGCTGGCCCCGCCTTGTCCATCGTCGGCGGACATGGTGACATCACCGGGTTCCGCCGCGAAGTGATCGAGGCGATGCCAACTGGCTTTACCTGCACCGGACCAACTGAGTGCGCACTGCGTGTCCGGCAGGCATCGGCAGCGGGCAGCGACGTCATCAAAATCACCGCCACCGGCGGCGTACTTTCCCAGCAAGGGCGCGGGCTGGAGGCGCATTTCACGCTGGAGGAAATGACCAGTATCGCCACCACCGCCCACACGCTGGGCCTGCGCGTCATGGCGCATGCCCATGGCGCGCGAGGGATAGAGGCAGCAGCGGCAGCCGGTATCGACACGATCGACCACGGCACCTTCATGGATGAAGCGGCGGCGCGGGTGATGCAACAGCGCGGCACCTATCTCGTGCCCACCCTGCGCGCGCTGACCCAGGTGCGCGATGGGCTGGGCCGCGGCATTTATACTGCCACCGTCGAAGCCAAAATCCGTGAGACGCTCCAAGTGCTGGGCAATAATGTCCGCCTCGCCCGGCGCTTTAATATTCCGGTGGCATTTGGCACGGACGCGGGCGTCTTCCCGCACGGGCTGAACGCGCAGGAGTTCCAGCTGCTCGTTGACGCCGGCATGACCCCGCGCGAAGCCCTCGCCAGCGCCACCCTGGTCGCCGCCCGGGCGCTCGGTCTGGAAACCCAGATCGGGCGCATTAGGGTAGGCTATTCCGCCGACATCATCGCGGTCGACGGCAACCCGCTAGAGACTGTCACCCCGCTGGCCGCACCAAGGTT
>JANOPV010000014.1:0-20514 GCA_031422035.1 Sphingomonas sp.
CGCCGACCACCAGCGCACCACTGCTGAACAGGCAGTGGTCGATGCAGCCAAAGCCTGGCGCGACACCGCCCGCCTGACCGCGTTGACGAATGTGGAACAGGCCATCCGTGACTATGCAAAGTCTGCCGACCTCGATCCGACGGATAGCCGGACCTGGATCGAACTGGCGAGGCTGCATAAGTCGGCTGGGTCTTTGCTCGATGCGCGGCACGCGGCAGAGGCCGGGCTCCAACATGCATTCGATGACTGGGAAACTATGGTTGCATGCGGCACGCTTGGCGATATTGCTTTTGCTATCGGCGATTTGCCAGGGGCGGAAAGTTATTACCGTGCTGGCTTGCAGGTGGCCCAAGCTCTTGACTTAGATGACCCGGTTCAGCAAAATAACTTGTTGATCTCGCATGGAAGAATTGGTGATGTAGCCCTGGCGCAGGGCCACCTGTCTGCCGCTGCTGAAGCTTTTCAGGCTAGCTTCGTTATTGCCGAACAACTGGCGCTAAAATTCCCGGACGACTTGGCATTCCAATTCGGGCTTTCAAATTGCTACCTCTGGCGCGGTCAAGTGGCGCAGGCATTGGGAAAATTGCACGCTGCGGCTGAGGCATTTCGCGCCAGCCGGGGAATGAGCCTAAAACTTGTCGCTTGCGAGCCCGATAATGTCCCATGGCATCGCAATTTGGCGCTGACCCATGAGCTGCTCGGCGATGTGGCAATAGCACAGGGTGATCTGCTTTCCGCATCTGAAGCTTATCGCGACCATTTTGATATTGCTGAACGTATGGCTGCTCGTGATGAAAGCGATTCCGGATGGCAACGGAGCTTGGGGGTTAGTCATAATAAGCTAGGCGATGTGGCGATGGCGCAAGAGGATTGGCTTCGCGCCGCCAGCGCATATCGCAGCGGTCATGCTATTGCTAAAGCTCTGGCTGCCCGCGACGCGGAGAATTCCGGTTGGCAGCACGATCTGTCAATCAGCCACAACAAGTTGGGCAATGTGGCGATGATGCAACAGGATTGGCCCGCCGCTCGTGCAGCCTACGGCGATGGTCTGATTATCCGCAAGCGACTTTTTGAACTTGATACGAGTAACGTTGAAAACTATCGAAGTGTTTCGATTAGCCACGGTGCGCTCGGCCATTTGGCGATGAAACTGGAGGATTTGAAAGCTGCCCGCCATCATTTTCAAGCTAGTCTCGTAATCGCTCAAGAACTTGTGAGAGGTGATCTGGCAAATGCTGGATGGCGCCGCGACCTCTCCATCGCATACAATGATATTGGCGACCTCGCGATGGCGGAGGGAGACAGGCGCGCCGCCGAGAAAGCCTATCGCGCTGCCCTCGCCATAGTTGATCAATTGGTTAGGCATGATGCAAGCAATGCTCGCTGGAAGCACGACCTGTCTGTATCACACGAACAGCTCGGCAAATTAGCAGAAGCCAACGGCGATTTGAACGGAGCAATAGTGGAGCATGAAGCCGAAAAAGAAATCGTTGTAGCCCTACTGGCTAGTGCGGGGGATCAACCTGGGTTTCTTCGCCAGCTAAGTCGGGTCCAAAGCGACTTCGCCCGCCTCCGCGCCTTAGCCTAACCCCTCACTCCGCCTCCAGCACGCACCCCGTCGCCCCGGCATAGCGCGCAGTGCGGCTCGCCAATATCGGCACGCTTGCCCTTATCCGCTGTTCGCCCGCAATTTCTTCGACACTGACCATCTCGGTCCCCGGGTCGAAATCGGTTAAACAGCTGCCCAGCTCCCGCCCCTGCACGAACCGGCACGAGCAGGCGATGCGCGCCGCATAGGCGCTGCCGACTTCGGCCTGCGCCTTCCACGACGGATATTGCCACACGACAAAGCCGATCAGCAGCAGCGCAGCGATGCCGAGCCAGAGCTTCCAGCGGCCCGGTTTGCGAGGTTGCCCGGCAGGCGTCTTGGCGGTTGAGGTCGGGGGCGGAGTTGCGCTAGTCATCCCCCCATGAACCGTAAAATCATCCTGCTGGCAAGCGCCGCGCTCTCCGTCCCGCTCCTTGGCCTCATTGTTGCCGCCCCGCTCATTGCCCAGAATGTCGCGCCAGAGCGTGCACAGACGCCATTGCCGCCACCGGCCATGCTGACCACAGCCGCCGCGGAGTGGAGCGCCGGCCCGGCCCGCGTGGCTCTCACCGATGCGCGGACCAGCGCCCGGGTCAACGCGCTCGCCGACGAATTGTTCGATGCCCGCGATATACTCGGCGAAACGCGCGCGCTGATCGTCCTGCAAAACGGCCAGCCGATCCTCGAACGCTATGCCGACGATTTTGGCCCCGACACCAAACTCATCAGCTGGTCGATGGCAAAGTCCGTCACCGCGATCCTCACCGGCATCTTGGTGGCTGACGGGCGGCTGATGCTGGATGAACCTGCGCCGGTCCCCGCCTGGCAGCGCCCCGGCGATCCGCGCGGGTCGATCACGCTGCGCAACCTGCTGCACATGTCCTCCGGGCTCAACCATATGGAGGGCGGTGACCCGATTTGGGAAGCGGACACGGTCGACATGCTGTTTGGCGATGGCGCACAGGATATGGCGGCTGCGGCAGAGGCGCAGCCGCCCGTCGCCCGCCCGGACGAGGTCTATAATTATAGTAGCGCCACCAGCGTCATCATCTCCGACATTCTTACCCGCGCGCTGACGCCGAGTGAAACCCCCGTCGTGCGGCGCGATGCGATGCTGAATTTCATCAATGGCCGGTTGACCGGGCCGCTCGGCATCACCAGCCTGACACCCGAATTTGACCCAGCGGGGACGATGATCGGCGGCTCGATCATGCATGCCACCGCGCGCGATTGGGCGCGGCTGGGCGAATTCCTGCGACGCGGCGGCACCACGACCGGTGGCCAGCGGCTCCTTCCCGAAAGCTGGCTGCGCTTCATGCTAACGCCGTCGCGCACCGATGGTGGCTATGGCGGGCATATCTGGCTCAACCGCCCGCGTCCGGCGGGGTCAGAGGCGTCGTTCTGGCCCAATGAAGGTCCCGCAGACCTGTTCGCGATGCTTGGCCATCAGGGACAGTTTGTGATTGTTAGCCCGACCCAGCGGCTGACGGTGGTGCGCCTCGGCATTTCCACCCGCGAACAAATCCCAGAGGCCCGCGCCCGGCTGCGGCGGATCATGGCGGCGCTCTAACGTGATCCGCCGCGCGCCAGATTAGCGAGCAGATCTGCCTCAATCATCGCATTGTCCGGTTCGTCGACGCGGCCCACCGGGTCGATATGGATGAAAATCTCTAGCCCGGGGAAGTGACTGCGCAGGTCATCCTCGACCCGCTCGATGATGTCATGGGCGGCGCTCACCGTCAGTCCGCCGTCGAGTGCGACGTGGCACTGGACGAAATCATGCGTCCCCGATGAACGGGTGCGCAGATCGTGCAGCGTGCGCAGCTCCGGGTGCCGCGCGGCGATCTCAACAAAATGTGCGCGCTTGTCGGCTGGCCATTCGCGGTCGAGCAGTTGGTCGACCGCCGCCCGCGCCGCCCGCCACGCGCCCCATGCCAGCCACAATGCGATGGCGATGCCGAACAGCGGGTCCGCCCCGCGCATCCCCAACAGCTGATCGAGCACCAGCGCCGCGATCACCGCGGCGTTCAGCAGCAGGTCGGTCTGATAATGGACATGGTCCGCGCCAATCGCCACCGATGCGGTGCGGGCGATGACATAGCGCTGATAGGCGAGCAAGCCGACGGTGGCTGCCATTGCGACCACCGATACCGCGACACCGAGCTCCAGCCCCTCGGTGCGGGTGCCATCGCCCAATTTGCTGACCGCGCGCCAGCCGATGGCGACGGCAGATACCGCGATCAGGCCGACCTGAACGATGGCCGCCAATGCCTCCGCCTTGCCATGACCGAACCGATGTTCGGCATCCGCTGGCTGCGCTGCATAGCGCACACCGAAAAAGGTGACGAGGCTGGCGATCAGATCGAGCGCGGTGTCGGCCAGGCTACCGAGCATCGCCACCGACCCTGTGGCCAGCGTCGCCCATATTTTAAGCCCGGCGAGGAACAGTGCCACGCCAACACTGGCTATTGCTGCCCGCTGGGTCAGCGACCCGCGTTCGATCTGGTGCGCGCCGTGCGCCGCTCCGCCATGCCCGTGCCCGTGATGATGCGCGCCGCTCATGGGAATAGCAGCCCCGTGTGCCAGCCGCCCGCGCCATCGGGGCTATACACCGTCCGCTCATGCAGCCGGAAATCGCGGTCCTGCCAGAATTCAAAGCGCGCTGCGGTCACGCAAAAGCCCGACCAATGCGGCGGGCGCGACACCACGCCCCCGGCAAAGCGGGCCTCCGCATCGGCGAAGCGCGCCTCAAATGTCGCCCGGTCGGCCAATGGGCGCGACTGGTCCGACGCCCAGGCCCCCAGTTGCGAATCGCGCGCCCGGGTCGCGAAATAGGCGTCGGCCTCGGCATCGCTCACCGGCGCCACCGGCCCTTCGATCCGCACTTGTCGGCGCAGTGATTTCCAGTGGAACAACAGTGCGGCATGCGGTTGCGCCTGTAATTCCCCGCCCTTGCGGCTCTGATAATTGGTGTAGAAAACAAAGCCGCCGTTACGGTGCCCTTTCAGCAGGACCATCCGCACCGATGGTTGCCCCGCGCCATCCACACTGGCTACTGCTACTGCATTGGGGTCGTTGATCTCGGTCAGGGTCGCTTCGGCAAGCCATGCTGCAAACAGGATATGGGGGTCAGTGCTCATGCACATCCCATAAGCCGCCACCGCTGACCGCGCAAATGGCAGCTTGACCTCTCCCCGTGCGCTAACCACATGCAAGCTGGGCAAGACCTGGTCGTGCAAAGGGGTGAAATTTCGTCGATGGCCGATCCCTATACCCTGCTGGGCATTGGCCGCACCGCGAGTGAGGCCGAGATCAAGACTGCCTATCGCAACCTTGCCAAGGAATTGCACCCGGATCGCAACCGCGACAATCCCAAGGCCTCTGAGCGCTTTTCGGAGGTTACCCGCGCCTATGATCTGCTCAGCGACAAGGGGCAGCGGGCAAAATTTGACCGCGGCGACATCGATATTGACGGCAACCCGCTCCACGCTTTTGGTGGCGGCGGTCGCGCTGGCCCCTGGGGCAACGACCCGCGTCGCCCCGGTGGCCCCGGTCAACAACCGGGCTTTGCCGGTGACGGTGCAGAATTTGGCGACATCTTCGAGGGGCTGTTCGGCGGTGGCCGCACCCGCCGTCCGCCGCCGCCCCCGCCGCCGCGCAAGGGGGCCAACATCGCCTACCGGATGGCGGTGGGCTTTGTTGATGCCGCCACGCTCGCTCCGCAACGGATCACCCTGGGGGATGGCAAGACCATCGATCTCAAGCTTCCTGCTGGACTCGAAACCGGCACTCAGATGCGGCTGACGGGCAAAGGCGAGCCCGGCCCCGCTGGCCCCGGCGACGCCACCGTCACCATCGAAGTCAAGCCGCACGGCTTTTTTCGCCGCGACGGCAACGACATCCGCCTCGATTTGCCGATAACGCTAAAGGAAGCGGTGCTCGGCGCGAAAATCCGGGTGCCGACCGTCGACGGCCCGGTTAATCTCGCGGTTCCGGCGGGCTCTTCCTCGGGCAAAATACTCCGGCTCAAAGGACGGGGCTTTTCGCGTAAGGATGCAACCCGCGGCGATCAGCTGGTAACATTAGAGATTGACGCCCCCGCCGACGACGCCGCGCTCAACGCTTTTATCGATGGCTGGGATGATGCACGCGATGTGCGCGCGGCGCTTTTTATCTGAATTTTACCACCCTCATTCATCGTCCGCTCAGCTTCGGATCGCCAGAGGTGTCCCATTGGAGCAACACACGTGCTCCGGGGGATTATGATGAAATTTTTGAATGTCTTCGCAGCGGCTACAGTCTTGACCGGTGCGACCACGGCCCAGGCGACCACCTGCGCTGAAAGCTTTGCGCGCGGCGGCAGCATCGTTACCGCCACCACCTTTACCGCCACCCAGAGCGTCGCGAATCTGCGGATGCCAGACGCCATTGCCCAGCTGCACGGTATCGCCATCAACGGCGAATATGATGTGCTGGAGGAGGACCGCGCCTCCGGGACCATGCTTTGGGAACAGCGGCAGTCGGGCATGAACCGCGCGATTCCGGTGCTGATTGAGGCGGTTCAGCGCGGCACTGGCACTGATGTGACCATGTCGGTCCGGCTGCCCAGCGGCATCATCGTCCGCACCGATGGCGCGCGCACTGAAATGTGCCAGGTGCTTGGCCGGCTGCGCGGCGGTGCTGAGGGGGTGACCTTGGCCCGCGCAATGGAACAGGTCGGCGCGTCACGCGCCCCTACGGTAATCGATGCCTATATGTTGTCCAATGAATTTGCCCGGCAGCATAATCTCAATGCCGCACTTATTCCGTCACGCTATCGCAACCGGGTGTTCACCGTTGTCGGCAGAATGTTGAATGTCGATCGCAACGGCGGCGGCTATTCTGTGCTTTATAATATCGCACAGCCGCCAACTGGCGGGCTGCTGCGGCCATTGCCGGGACAGCCGACCTTCAGCATTTCCATTTCGTGTCAGCTCGCGACAGGTCAGGGGGCCTATGCACTCAGCTTGCGGAGCGGGCAGTCGCTCCGCCTGACGGGGGCCTTTGGCGACTATGATGAGGCTAATCGCCATTTGACCCTGATCGATTGTCGCAACACCCCGCGGGTGCCGCGGGTGCCGCGCGTGTCGCCGGAGCCGCGCTGACCTAATCCGCTTGGCGGCCCATGCCTTGATGCGCTAGCCACGCTTCATGGCATGGGCGATCCCTCGGAATGACAGCGCGTGAGCGGTGAAGGCGACGAAGCCGCGCCCGCGCTCCCGGCGGCAACACTCCAGCCGCCGGTGCGCAATATGGAGGCTGCGCGGGTCGCCATGGTCGCGGCGATTGACGCCGCGCTGGCGGAGGAGCTGACCCACAGCGGCGTATCGCCCCGCTCGCCAGAGGCGCGCCGCATCCGCTCCGAACGGATGCGCGATACGGTCGCGCGCGGCGTCACCCGCCTCACCACCGCCAATCGCAGTTTTGAGGTGCTGAAACGCGCTGCCACCGGGGCCTGGTTTGACGGGTTCATCCATGCTGGCAATCTTGCCTATATGGCGTTGATCGCGCTGTTCCCGTTCATCATCACCGCCACCGCGCTGATGACCGCGCTGGGCCAGAATGCCGATGGGCAGCACGCGCTGGAGGCGCTGCTGAAATCGCTCCCGCGCAACGTTGCCGATCCGTTGGCGGGCCCGGTATCCGAAGTCATTGCCGCCCGCACCGGACCTTTGCTGTGGATTGGTGGCCTCGTTGGACTGTGGACCGTCGGCAGCCTCATTGAAACCATCCGCGATATTCTGCGCCGCGCATATGGCACGCAGTTCAGCCGCAGCTTCTGGCATTACCGCCTTTATTCCATCGTCATGATCGTCGGTGCGGTGGTCCTCCTGCTGCTCTCGGTCAGTGCCGGGGTGCTGCTGGTCGGGGCGCAGGAAGTGCTGGTGCGGCTGCTCCCCGATCAACTTGATGCGCTCGGTGAAATCGCGCTGTCGAAGGTCATCACCGTCGCGCTGCTCTATATCTCGATCTACGTCTTGTTCTGGACGCTGACGCCCAGCCGCTATCGCATCGCGCGCTATCCCAAATGGCCTGGGGCGGCGGCGACAACCTTGTGGACGGTCGCGGTCGCGCTGGCGCTGCCCCCGCTGCTGACCTCGATGCTATCCTATGATCTGACCTATGGCAGCCTCGGCGGGGTGATGGTGGTGCTGTTTTTCTTCTACCTCATCGGCTTCGGCGTGGTTATCGGGGCAGAACTCAATGCTGCGCTCGCAGAATCGCCGGAGGAAGAGGTTAATCGCCTCGGCCAGGCGGATGATCGGGCGCGGACGATAAGGGAAAAGAACGCATGAGTAATTTGATGGCTGGCAAACGCGGCCTCATCATGGGCCTCGCCAATGATAAGAGCCTGGCTTGGGGCATCGCGCAGGCCCTGCGCGCGCACGGCGCAGAGCTTGCGATCAGCTATCAGGGCGATGTCATGCTGAAACGGGTTAAGCCGCTGGCGGAGAGTCTGGGTTGTGATTTCCTCATCGACTGCGATGTCTCAACCGACGCCGCGCTCGATGATGCCTTTGCGGCGCTAAGCGCGCGCTGGCCAACCATCGATTTCGTCGTCCATGCGATTGGCTACACCAACAAGGACGCGCTGCGCGGCAAATATAGCGACGTCACCCTCGATGATTTCCTGATGACGATGAACATCTCGGTCTACAGCTTTACCGGCGTCGCCCGCCGCGCGGCCGCAATGATGAGCATTGGCGGATCCATGCTCACCCTGTCCTATTACGGCGCGGAAAAGGTCATCCCCCATTATAACGTCATGGGCGTGGCCAAGGCCGCGCTAGAGGCCAGCGTCAAATATCTCGCCAATGATTTTGGCCCCGCTGGCATCCGCGTCAACGCCATCTCCGCCGGGCCGATCAAGACGCTCGCCGCGTCGGGCATTGGCGATTTCCGCTACATCCTCAGATGGAATGAATATAATTCGCCGCTGCGCCGCAATGTCACCATTGACGATGTCGGGCGCTCGGCGCTCTATCTGCTCAGCGATCTGGCGAGCGGTGTCACCGGCGAAAACCATCATGTCGATGCGGGCTATCATACAGTCGGCATGAAACAGGAAGACGCGCCGGACATCGCGACGGTGTGAATATCTCAACAGGGGGATTGACCATGAATAAAGCAAAGCTGCTGCCACTGCTGGCCGCGACGATGATGCTGGCCGGATGCGGCGATCAGGGAGCGACGGAAAAGGCCGCTGCCGCGCCTGCCGAGACGGCGGCTCCGGCTGCGCCAGCGCCTGCTGACGCTGCCTCCCCCGCCGCCGGTTGGCAGCGGATCACCATTTCGGCCTATACCTGCGGCGATAACTGCTATCTCGAATATACGGTTGGCGACAACGTCGAGCCGCAGGGGTCGATCTGCAATGCGCCGCAATGCGCGCCGTGGTTTGAAGCGCAGGCAATCCCCGCTAGCGAACTGGGCCGAAGCTATGAGGTCCAGATGGGCACCACCAATCAGGTCGATGGCGCAGGCACTGTGATGGAATCGGAATTTCCGGCGATCACCGCCATGCGGCCGGTCGGCTGATTGTGGTGATTGCCAGCCTGGACCATATCAGCCTGACCATGCCGGTGGGCAGCGAGCCAGTGGCGCGGGCGTTTTTCACCGGCGTCCTCGGCCTCGCGGAAATCGACAAGCCGGAGGATGGCAACCGGCTGGACGGCTGCTGGTTCGACCTCGGCGCCCAGCAATTGCACCTGTTGATCGACGAAGGCTTTACCCCGGCAACCCGCGGCCATCCGGCGTTCACGGTAACCGACCTCGACGCCGCCCGTTCAGCGTTACGCGCGGTCAGTTTGCCGATCAGTGAGTTCAAACCCTCCGATGGCCGCGAACGCTTTTTCAGCACCGACCCCTTCGGCAACCGGCTGGAATTTCTCGAAGCAAGGGCAGACATATGAAAATCCCTCTCCCTCAAGGGGAGACGGGACGATGAGTCACAACAGCTTTGGCCATCTGTTCCGCTTCACCACCTGGGGGGAAAGCCATGGCCCCGCGCTTGGCGTAGTCATCGATGGCTGCCCGCCTGGCCTCACTCTCAGCGAAAGCGACATCCAGCCGTTTCTCGATAAACGTCGCCCCGGCCAGTCAAAATTCACCACCCAGCGGCAGGAGGCGGATCAGGTTCGCATCCTCTCTGGTGTGTTCGAGGGGCGGACCACTGGCACACCGATCAGCCTGATGATCGAGAACACCGACCAGCGCTCAAAGGATTATTCGGAGGTCGCGCAATCCTATCGCCCCGGCCATGCCGATTATGCCTATGACGCGAAATATGGCCATCGCGACTATCGCGGTGGCGGCCGGACGAGCGCGCGCGAAACCGCCGCCCGGGTCGCGGCCAGCGGCGTTGCCCGGCTGGTCATCCCCGAAGTCAGCATCCGCGCAGCGGTCGTCGAAATCGGCGGGGACGCTATAGACCGGGCGAACTGGGATGATGCCGCCATCGACACCAACCCGTTTTTCTGCCCCGATCCCATTGCGGCGCTGCGCTGGGAAGCACTGGTGGATGATGCCCGCTTGGCCGGGTCATCGCTCGGCGCGATCATCGAGGTTACCGCCACCGGCGTCCCCGCCGGCTGGGGCGCGCCGGTCTATGCGAAACTCGATGCCGATCTCGCCGCCGCGATGATGGGGATTAACGCGGTCAAGGCGGTGGAGATTGGCGACGGATTTGCGGTGGCCCGGCTGTCGGGCGAACAGAATGCCGATGCCATGCGCCCCGGCGCGGACGGCATCACCCCGCAATTCCTCGCCAATCATGCGGGCGGGATAGCGGGCGGCATTTCAACCGGGCAACCGGTGGTCGTTCGCATCGCCTTCAAACCGACCAGCTCCATCCTCACCCCGGTCCCGACGATCACCAGCGACGGCCTGGCGACCGACATCCGCACCAAGGGGCGACATGATCCGTGCGTCGGCATTCGCGGCGCGCCAGTGGCCGAAGCGATGATGGCGCTGGTCCTCGCCGACCATAAACTGCGCCATCGCGGGCAGTGCGGTTAGGCTGAAGGGATCACCGGCGTGACGACTGAGATCAAGATTGAACTCTTTGTAATGGCGGTGATTAGTTCGGTCGTTGCGGTCACGATTATATTTTTTATCCTCAAGAAAATGGGCCGGATCAATCCAGACGTTGGCCGGGTGCAGGATGAAGCCCTTGCGGCAAAGCTGCGCGCCGACCATCCGGGATTTGCCCGTTTGCCAACACAGCAGCAACTTGCCAGCGTCCGCAAAGTTCGCACACATCCGTTGATCTGGATATTTATACTGACGTCGCTTGGCGCGTTCATCTGGACTGCCCTGTCGGAGCCTGCCCTGCTCGACTGGATCAACCAAGGCGCCCGGTCGGCCGCTATGGTTGGCATCGCGGTGCTGGCCGCAGTTCTGGGCGGCATCGCCCTGATCCGCCGCGTTCTGATCGCCCGGTTGGTGGCAAAGCTGCGTTAGTTACGCATGCGTCACCGTGCCTGATTGCTCCCCCCCGGTCTGGCTGTTAGGCTGCGCTCAATAACAAACAAAGGCGGGGATAGAACGGCATGGACCGGCGGCTGACACTCTATATTTTGATCGGGATGATCCTGGGCGTCTTCGCCGGGTGGCTGGTTTATACGTTCGTGCCCGCCGGACAGACCGGCATCTGGCCGTTCGGCACCACCGGCGACCTGAAACAGCTCTATATCGACAGCTTCGGGCTGCTTTCGGGTATTTTCCTCAACCTCATCAAGCTGCTCGTTGCCCCGCTCATCCTCTCGACCATCGTCGTCGGTATCGCCCATATGGGGGATAGCAGCGCGCTGGGCCGTATCGGTTTTCGCGCCATCGCCTGGTTCATCACCGCCAGCCTGATTTCGATCACCCTCGGCCTGGTGATGGTCAACATCTTCCAGCCGGGCGTTGGCGTCGATGTGTCGGCGGCGACGGCTGAGGCAGTGGGTGAGGTGCAGCAGCTGAATTTCTTCGACTTCATCCTCCACATCTTCCCCAAAAACGCCTTTGAGGCGCTGGCGACCAACAATATCCTGCAAATCCTGGTCTTTGCCCTGTTTGCCGGGGTCGCGCTGTCGGCCATCGGCGAAAAGGGCGCGCCATTGGTCCGCGGTGCTGATGCGCTCGCCGAAATGATGCTCCAGATCACCGGCTATGTGATGCGCTTTGCCCCGTTCGCGGTGTTCGGCGCGCTGGCCAAAGTGGTGGCGAGCAGCGGCCTTGGTATCCTTGGCACCTATGTGGAACTGGTCACCGAATTCTACATGTCGCTGGCGATCCTGTGGGTCATCCTGCTCAGCGTTGGCGGGTTGTTCCTCGGGCGGCGGATCTGGACCTTGATCCGCTACATCCGCGAACCGATGATGATCGCCTTTTCGACCGCATCGTCAGAGGCGGCGCTGCCAAAACTGCTCGAACAGCTCGACCGGTTCGGGGTGCCGCGCCGCATCTCGGGTTTCATGCTGCCGATGGGCTACAGCTTCAATCTCGATGGTTCGATGATGTATATGGCGTTCGCGACCATCTTCATCGCCCAGGCCTATAATATCCCGCTCGACATCGGGCAGCAGATTGTCATCCTGCTGACGCTGATGATCTCGTCAAAGGGCGTCGCCGCCGTGCCGCGCGCATCGTTGGTGGTCATCACCGGCACCCTCGCCATGTTCGGCCTGCCGGTGGAGGGGGTCGCACTGATCCTGGGTATCGACCAGTTCCTCGACATGGGCCGCACCGCCACCAATGTCGTCGGCAATGCGGTCGCCACCAGCGTCATCACCAAATGGGAGGGGATGCTGGAGGAACCCGAAGGTGCTTTTGTCGAACATCCGCACGCGCCCGCGCATACGGCGGCTGATGGCCGGGCTGGGCTTGATCTGGCGGGGGACATGGTCGGGGATGGACGGACTCGACCGGCGTAACAGCCTCAAAAAAGTGAAAGGGCCGCCGGGGCAATCCCGACGACCCTTCCGCATGGTCAGCGATCGGAGGGTTTCCCCGCCGGAACGCTCTGGCGCATGACTAGATGCGCACGCTCCGTAGGAACCTGACCGACCTCTTTACTGAACCATGAGACATCGGATCACCTCCTTTCGCTAATTGATAGGGCATGTGCGCACTCCTCATTTGCGTCGCGGCACAGGGGAGAAAATGAATCATCCGCAACCACAGCGCAAGCCCTGATTTCGCCCGATGCGATTGGGCGGAGAAACCCCCTTGCCAAGCGGGGCGGCAACCGCTTATTTACCTTTCTGTCAGTAAGCGCCAAAACGCCAATCTACTTCCACAAAGGGTTCCATCATGGCCAGCGCCGCCCCACTCCCGCATACCTTCGCCGCGAACCCGCATTGGCTCCCGCGCAACCCGCCAGCGGCATTGGCGCATATTCCGGGGGAAAGTGGCTGGCCGATTTTTGGCAACACCATCAAGATGCTGCGCGATCCCTATGCCTTTGGCGACCGGATGATTTCCAAATATGGCCGGGTGTTCCGCAATAATGCGTTCGGTGGCCACAGCGTTCAGATGTTCGGGGCCGACGCCAATGAACTGGTGATGTTCGACCGCGATAAACTGTTCAGCTCCGAACAGGGCTGGGGCCCCGTGCTCTACCTCCTCTTTCCGCGCGGCCTGATGCTCATGGACTTTGAAAAGCACCGCGCCGACCGCCGTACGCTGTCGGTCGCGTTTAAGCCCGAACCGATGCGCCGCTATGCCGATGCGTTGAACGAAGGCATTGGCCCGCGGGTTGAGGAATGGGCCGGGCAGAGGATGGCCTTTTATCCGGCGATCAAGAAACTGACGCTCGATCTCGCGGCGACGGCGTTTCTTGGCATCCCCTGGGGCCCCGACGCAGAGCGCATCAACCAGGCGTTCGTCGATATGGTGCAGGCGTCTGTCGGTGTCGTGCGCCGCCCGCTGCCCGGCACCGCGATGGGCCGCGGCGTCGCTGGCCGCAATTTCCTGGTCAGCTACTTCACCCCGATGGTCGCCGAACGCCGGACCCGTGCGCCGGGTGACGACGCCGACATGTTCACCCAAATCTGTCAGGCGCGTGATGAGGCTGGCGACTATCTCTCCGTCGATGGCATCATCGATCACATGAACTTCCTGATGATGGCGGCGCACGACACCATCACCAGCAGCGTGACGTCGATGGTCTGGCTCCTCGCGAAAAACCCGGATTGGCAGGTCAAGTTGCGCGAAGAAATGCTCGCTGTTGCGCCAGCGGGCGAGGGCGTCGGGCATAACGGCCTCAGTGATCTCGTCCTAACCGAATATGCGTTCAAGGAGAGCTTGCGAATGATCCCGCCGGTGCCGAGCATCCCGCGGCGGGCACTCAAGGATTTTGAATTTGGCGGCTACAAAATTCCGGCCGGGACCAGCGTCGGCGTCAATCCGGCGCGCACGCATATGATGGAAGAATATTGGCCCGAACCGCGCAAGTTCGACCCGATGCGCTTCACGCCGGACGCCAGCCGGGAGCGGCACAAATATGCCTGGGTCCCGTTCGGCGGTGGCGCGCACATGTGCTTGGGCCTCCACTTTGCCTATATGCAGGCGAAGATCTTCTTCCACCACCTCATCACCCGCTACGACATCAGCGTCGCACCGGGCTATGAGCCGCAATGGCAATTATGGCCGATCCCCAAGCCCAAGGACGGCCTGATGGTGACGTTTACGCGAGTTTAGTTGCCTAAACCGTAAAACTCTCCCCGCATCCGCACGCGCCCTTAGCATTGGGGTTGGCGAACTGGAAGCCGGCGGCGAAATCATCCTCGACCCAGTCCATGGTCGATCCGATCAGATAAAGGATCGAGCCGCCATCGACGAAGAAGGTGCCGCCGGGGGTGTTGATCTTCTCGTCGAAGGCGACTGCCTCGGTGACATAATCGACCGAATAAGCGAGGCCGGAACAGCCGCGGCGCGGGGTGGACAGCTTGACGCCAATGGCCTCCGCCGGAGCCTTGGCCATCAGGTCAGCAATGCGCGCTTCGGCAGTGGCAGTCAGGATGACTGCGGCGGGGCGCTGGCGGGTCTTGGTTTCAGTCATCATATTCTCCAAACCCCCTCTCGTTTACGGGAGGGGCAGTGAGACTTGGCAGCGTGCTGCCTAGTCGCAGCGGGGTGGGCTTTTGCGACATGGAGCATCGCTCGATTTCGCTCCCACCCCAACCCCTCCCGTAAACGGGAGGGGCTTAACTGATCACAGCATCCCTAGCTCCAACCGGGCTTCGTCAGTCATATTGGCTGGGCTCCACGGCGGATCCCAGACCAGCACCACCTCGGCATCACCCACGCCTGGCACCGCGCCAACCCGCATCTCCACTTCGCCGGGCATCGATTCCGCGACCGGGCAATGCGGCGTCGTCAGCGTCATCGTCACCAGCGCGTGGCCGCCATTAATCTCGACATTATAGATCAGGCCCAGGTCATAGATGTTGACCGGGATTTCCGGATCATAAATTTCCTTGAGTGCATCGATCACCGCCGTCTGCAAATCGCCGCCCGGCGCGTCGGCGGCCAACGCTGGCGGCTTGGCGCTCAAAAACCCATCGAGATAATCGCGCTTGCGTTCGAGTTTCGCAGCGGGGCTTTCCGCACTGTCTTCGACCCGCGCATCCTCAACCCGTGCTCTGGGCGGCGCGGCGACACTATCAACCTCTTGCACGCGGATGCTGTTCTCGCTCATCCGAAAATCCTTACCCAAAAATCTTTAACGTGCGCTCGATCCCGGCAACCAGCGCCGCCACATCGTTCGCATCATTATACACACCAAAACTCGCCCGCGCTGTCGCTGGCACGCCCAGATGCGCCATCAGCGGCTGCGCGCATAAATGTCCGGCCCGGATCGCGACGCCGCTCTCATCTAATATAGTGCCGAGGTCGTGCGGATGCACCCCCGCCATGGTGAAGGAGACGATTCCCGCCGCATCTTCGGGGCCGTAGAGCGTGATCGAATTGAATGTGCGCAGCGCCGCGCGGGTCTGCTTCACTAAGTCCGCCTCATGTGCCTCGATCGCCGCCAACCCGATCGCCTCGACATAATCGATCGCCGCGTGCAGGCCCACGGCTTCGATGATCGCCGGGGTGCCAGCCTCGAACCGGGCGGGGACGGGCGCGTAGGTGGTGCCCGCAAAGCTGACCTGATCGATCATCGCCCCGCCACCCTGATAAGGCGGCATATGGTCAAGCAACGCCTTGCGCCCCCACAGCGCGCCGATCCCGGTCGGGCCGTAGAGCTTGTGCGCCGAGAATACGTAGAAATCGCAGCCCAGTGCGGCGACATCAACCGGCATCCGCGGCACCGCCTGACAGCCATCGAGCAGCAGGCACGCGCCGACGTTGCGGGCGAGGGCGACGGCGCGCGGCACATCGAGCACGCTACCGAGTACGTTCGACACATGGGCCAGCGCGATCATGTCAAAATCAGTCGTCAGCATCGCCTCTGCCGCATCGAGGTCGATCCGGCCATCGGCGGTCAGTGGACAAACATCGACCTGCCACCCGGCCAGCTGCCACGGCACGATATTGCTATGATGTTCGAGCTGGCTGAGCAGCACCCGGCGCGATTTGCCGGGGACCCCTGGCCAGCATTGCGCCACCAGATTGATCGCCTCGGTCGCGCCGCGCACGAAGACGATTTCGTCCTCCGCGCCGCCCATGAACCCCGCCACCCGCCGCCGCGCTGCCTCGAACGCCAGCGTCATGTCGGCGCTACGCTGATAGACACCGCGATGCACGGTGGCGTAATCAACGCCGCCCGCGCGCATCATGGCGTCGAGCACGACCTGCGGTTTTTGTGCGGTCGCCGCGGTATCAAGATAGTGCCAGCCGCCCGCGAGCCCCGGGAAATCATCACGCAGCCGGCCTGCTGACAGCGCGCCGCCTTCGCTTTCCCAGCGTGAGAGCGCGCGCAAGCTTGGCGCAATATTGTTCATACCAGCGTCTCCAGCTTGGCGAGCGCCGCCGCCGTGAGCATTTCCTTGTCCGGCGCGCCGTCAAAAACATCGGCGACAAAGGCTTGCAGCATCAACTTTTTGGCATCCGCCGGAGCAATCCCGCGCGCGGCCAGGTAAAACAGCCCCATCGGGTCAAGCTCGCCAATCGCACAGCCGTGCGCGCATTTGACGTCGTCAGCATAGATTTCGAGTTCGGGCTTGGCGTTGGCGGTTGCCGTCCGGTCAAGCAGCATGGCCTTGACCGATTGCACGCTGTCGGTCTGCTGCGCATCGCGCGCGACGGCGACTTTGCCAAGATAGGTGCCCGTGGCCTTGCCCGCCACCACCGAACGCACGATCTGCGAAGACGTCGCGCCGGGTTCCACATGAGTCACGGTGGTGATGATCTCCAGCGTCTGCGAACCGCCGCCAATCTGCACGCCGCCAAGCTTGAAGTCTGCGCCCTCATGCAGCGTGACATCGAGCTCAACCCGCCCATAATCGCCGCCGATGTTGAGGACGTCGATCCGCGCCGCGGCGCCCTTGCCAATCGCGACGTCAAGCTGATGGATAGTGCCGCTGTCTTGGATGATAGTGCGCGTGAATGTCGCGCCAGCAGGCACAATGATGCTCTCCGCCGCTGGCAAAGGCCAAACGGCTGTGACAGCGGCAATATTGCTATAGCGCCAGGCTTCATCGCGGCGGGTGGGCGCGGGCAGGGTCAAGCCGCCAGCTCCTTATACCCGTCCCGCTCCAGCTCGAGCGCCAGTTCAGCGCCGCCCGTCCGCGTGATGCGACCATCGGCCAGCACATGGACAAAATCGGGCTGCACATAATCGAGCAGCCGCTGATAATGGGTGATCAGCAGCACCGCTTTGTCCGGTTTCCGCATGATGCGATTGATGCCGTCGCCCACCACGCGCAGCGCGTCGATGTCGAGGCCCGAGTCCGTCTCGTCAAGGATCGCCAGCGCGGGGTTGATGATGCCCATCTGCACCATCTCGTTGCGCTTCTTCTCGCCGCCCGAAAAGCCGACATTCACCGGGCGCTTGAGCATGTCCATATCCATGCCGAGCGCGCCCGCCTGTTCGCGCGCGATCTTCAGGAACTCACCGCCGGTCAGCGGAGCCTCGCCGCGATGCTTGCGCTGGGCGTTGAGCGCTTCGCGCAGGAACTGCACGTTCGACACGCCGGGGATTTCGACGGGGTATTGGAAGCCAAGGAACAGGCCAGCAGCGGCGCGTTCGTGTGGGGCGAGGGACAGGAGGTTAATCGCCCCCTCTCCCCCACCTTCGTCATTCCCGCGAAGGCGGGAATCCATCACCGGACTTGGAGTAAATTCACGAGCGGGTGATGGACCCCCGCCTTCGCGGGGGTGACGAACGGAGGGTGTGAACATCACCGAACCAGACGTCACCTCATAACCCGGCCGCCCGCTGAGCACATAACCCAGCGTCGATTTGCCAGCGCCATTCGGCCCCATGATCGCGTGAATTTCACCCGCGTTTATGGAGAGCGAAAGGCCTTTCAAGATCGGCTTGTCGGCGACAGTCGTGTGGAGGTCGGTAATCTCAAGCATCTGGTTTTCCTTGGGGAGCGGAATCGACAATCTTGGCGCGGCGGAACCGCTGTTGCCATTTGGGTTTGAACGCGGCGTGCACATCGCGCGCGATTTTCAGTTTGTCATAATGCACGGCCTCGGGCGGCTCGACTTCGATCCACCATTCGCGCGCCAATACCGTGAAGATCACCGGCCGCGGCTGATCGCTCACATTGGCAAGCCCGCCATGAAAGACGCGAAAATCCCACAATATAGCTGAGCCGGGATGCACGACCGGCGCAAAATCATAATCGCCTTTGGGCTCATCGCCCACCCCCCGATGCGTGCCCCGCCAGAATGCGGTGCGCCCGCTGCTCTCATCCATCGTCACCAGCGGCAGCGCAAAGGCTATGGCGAACGGCGGCAACAGCCGGTCGAGCGGGGTGCCGGGATACAGCCAGGCGTCGGCATGGCGCTTTTGATCGGGCGCACCGGGTGCGGCAACGAGCAGACCGACCGAATCGACCTTGAATGCTGGCAAAAGCATGTGGATTGCCATTTTCGCAACCGGTGGCGGCAACAGGATCGCCTTGTCCGCCAGCTTTCCCTCGATGACCATCGGCATACAATGCCGCTTTTCATAGGGCCCATAATTTTGCGCGACGTTGGTTTCTGCGAGGTGGGGATAGGTGGCCTCAATCTCGGCCCGGCACCGCGCCACCAGCGCCGGATCGACCAGATCATCGAGCACCACCACGCCGTCGCGGCGAAAGATCGCCTCGGCTTCGGCCAGCGCGGCGTCGATATCGACCCCGGCGGCAAAAGAGACGCGGCTTTCGGTGGTGGGGCTTTGGGGTGCGGTCATCACCGGATCCCCGCATCAAGGTCTGCGCGTTCCAGTCCCGCAATGCGCTTTTCCATCAGGGCGATGCCATAGCGGTAAAATCCCTCGAACAGGGCGACGGCCTCGGCATCGCTCACGCCGTCGGGTTCCACGTCGCCGCGCCATGTCAGCTCGCACGTCCCGTCATCAATCGCCGCGACGGCCATGGTGGCGGTGTAGGCTTTGACGGGCAACGGGGAGGTGACGATGGAATAGCTATAGAAATACGGCCCTTGCGCATCGAGCCGGTCAACGATCTGGCCACCGTCGGCAAGGGTCAGCGTGCGCAGCGCGCCAATGCCTTCGCCATCCTGAATGCAGGCCTCAGGCGGACGTCCGGACCATTTGCCGACATCGCCAAAATCCCCGATCAACGCCCACAGCGCATCGGCGGAGATGGGGAAACGGTGGGAGACGTGGGCTTGAGCCATCACATTATTGTCCCAGCAGGCAAATCACTTACTTCTCCCCGCCCGCTTGTGGGAGGGGTCGGGGGTGGGCCTGATTCGGCCAGCGCCAAGCCAATAGTTTGAGCAACCCCATCGAGATTGCTCATCATATCTTCGTTGGAAAACCGCAGCAGCTGATAGCCCTCCGTCGTCAGAAAGGCATCGCGGTGAAGGTCATGCGCAATCCGCGTGTCGTGCGAATAGCCATCCAGTTCGACGATCAGCTTGGCCTCACGACACAGAAAATCAGCGAAATACGGCCCAACCGGCATCTGCCGACTGAACTTGAAGCCGTCCAGCTTGCGACCGCTCAGCACGCGCCATAGTGCCCGCTCAGCTGGTGACGCCTGATTGCGCAGTTCCCGAGCGCGTGACGTATCGCGAGGCCTGAAAGTGCCGCTCACCAAACCCCCTCCCGCCTGCGGGAGGGGCAGCGAGACTTGCGAACTTGTTCGCTAGTCGCAGCGGGGTGGGCGCTCGCTACTGAGCGCCACACCGACAGGCCCACCCCCAACCCCTCCCGCAAGCGGGAGGGGGGCTTTTGGTGACGCATTCCAGCTACTAAGGCGCGAAGGTTATTTATTTGTAGCATTAGTGTTTGGTTACTTCTTTAAGCTGGTTGTATTGACTTTCAATCTTCATGCACAGAGATGCGAGCGGATGAGCTAGGTCATTCCAATGATCGACAATTGCTCTGAAAATTCCGCCGGAATGGCCCGCATCACGACGAATCATATTATCCATGATTTCATTTTTGATGCGAATTAGCTGCATAATAACTTGCTGGACTCCATCGCGACTAGTCGCAAATTCAGAGAGCTTCGTTTCGGAAACACCGGAATGTATCCGATTGAGTCCTGAAAGTGCTATCTCGATGTCTTGCATCAATAAGTCTGACGGCTCACTCACCCCACACTCCCCTCAAGGCTGATCCCCAGTAGCTTCTGCGCCTCGACCGCAAATTCCATCGGCAATTGCTGGAGCACTTCCTTGGCGAACCCATTGACGATCAGCGACGACCAGATGTTCTACGCCCAGCAACGCGGGCTGAACGCGGAGGAAGCGGTGGCGCTGATCGTCAA
>JANOPV010000015.1:0-5508 GCA_031422035.1 Sphingomonas sp.
GGGTGCAGGTCGGCAGCAATTACCGCCGGTTGCTGGGCCTCGCCGCCGATATGGGCGTGCCGATGGTAGCGGGCGGCGCGGAGGAGCGAACCGCGCTTTATCATGTCAACGGTGCGACGATGCGCGGTGACGCATGGCCGAGCCATGTCGCCAACCGCTTGTCCGAAGCTGAGCGGGCGGTTTTGCCAGCGGCGCTTGGTGGGTTTTATGGGCAGCGATTGCCGCGCCTGGCCACTGTTGATGCGTGGCGAGAACCCGCACAATGGGCGCTGCTCGACCGGCCCTATGCCGCGATGCTGCGCGAGCTAGGCGCGAGCGATGAGGCGATCCGGCTCATCAATGCCAATTTGAACGGCAATAGCGTCGACACGTTATCGGCGCTGCATTTGGCTAAGGCAGGCGCGATTTTCCGCAGCGCGCCGGGCGCGGTGCAAACCATCGGCGGCGGATCACAGCGGTTTCCGGAGGCGCTGGCACGCACGTTGCTCGACCCGGTGCGGCTTAACCAAAGTGTCGCGGGCATCAGCGCCGATGGCGACGGCGTGCGGGTGCTGCTCGCCAACGGGCGACCAGTGCGGGCGCGGCATGTGATCGTCACCATCCCGTTTGCGGCAATGCGACAGCTGCCGATTGATGCGGCTCTTGCGCCCGAAGTCCGCCAGGCGATTGCCACCCTGCCCTACACCCGCGCGCTGTTCCTGTATCTGGCGGCGCGGACGGCGTTTTGGCGCGACGATGGTGGCCCGGCCACCTTGTGGACCGACGATCCATTGATCGGGCGAGTGTTCGCACTGGGCGATACGCCGCCGACGGTGAAAGTTTGGATTGCCGGGCCGAATGCCGCGGCGGCGGAGCAATTGTCGCCCGAAACACTGGCGCGAAGGAGCATTGCCGCGATCGAAAGGTCGCGTCCGGCGGCGCGCGGGCAGTTGCGGTTGTTGCGGCATTTTAGCTGGCAGCGCGATCCCATGGCGCGCGGCATCTATCATCATCTGGGGGCGGGTCAGGCAGCGATGCTGAGTGCTGCCGCTGGGGCCACGGGCAATCGCGTGCATTTTGCTGGTGAACATCTGGCGGTCAGCGCCAGCGGCATGGAAGGCGCGCTGGAGAGTGGCGAGCGGGTGGCGCGGGATTTGCTAATGCGCGGCTGAGGCTGACATCTGCCTCTCAAATAGCGAAAGGGCGCGGCCATTGCGGACCGCGCCCCTTTTCGTTGCAAAGCTAGGTCTTAGAAGTTGACGTTTGCCTCAATCCCGAAGGTGCGACCACGGCGTAGCGGGGCGAAGAAGCCGCGCGGTGAGCCCGTTTCGACCACCGCCGGGCGACCATCGAACGTGACAGACGCCGCCGCTGGCAAGCCGCGGGTGCCGGCGCCGTAGCGCAGATCAAACCAGCGGGTGGCGAGCGGGATCGAGTCTTCGTCGGTCAGGTTGCGCCCGAACAGCGAGACGGTAACGTTGCTGAACCGCACCCCAAGCCGAGCATTCAACAGGAAGGTGTCGCCGGTTTCCGCCAGATTATCGACCTGAACGAATTTCGACGCTTCGAGGCTGAAATTGGTGTTGAAGAACATCGACACATTCTCACCAAGATCCCGTTCATAATTCATCGATCCGTTGAGGATCCACGGGCTACCGAGCGGCAGGCGGTTGCCGGTGATGTCGCACAAAGCGAGACCAGCACCAGAGGCGTTGCGGGTGTCAAAATTTGGTCGCAAGCCTCCCGAGTTGAGGATGAATTCATCCGCATCACAGCCCCGGGTGAAGTGTGCGTCCACATAGGCAATGCCAAAGTTGAACAGCAAGCCATCGGTGGGGGCGACGGCGATTTCCAGCTCAAAGCCGGTGGTTTCCGCGTCACCGACCGAATTCACCACCGAGGTCAGCGCGGTTGGGGTGTTGGGATTAGCAATCGACTGGGTCAGCTGCACATTCGACAGCTGGTTGTAAAATGCCGCAAACGACACGCGCAAGCGGCGGTCCAAGGCATCGAACTTGATCCCCACTTCGCCGCCGCGCGCGATTTCGGGGAGATAAGTGACAAGGTTGGTGCCGGTTTGCGCCGTCGCGGTGACGCCCGCCGTGCCGTTAAACCCACCCGGCTTACGGCCAGTGGCATAGAGGCCATAAATCAACGTGCCGCCTGGCGTGGTGTAATTGACGGTGATCCGGGGATCCACGCCGGTGAACCGGCCGCGAGGCTGGCAGGTGCCGACAAAGCCGAATACGGCAGCCACATCCTGTTCGCCGGCACAGAAGATCGACGTGGCACTAGACCGGTCGATGAGGGTTTTGGTTTCTTCGGCATAGCGGATTTCGGCGGTGATCGACAGGGCATCGGTGATGTCCCAATTGATCAGGCCAAACACCGCGAGATCCCGAATGGTGGCATATTGCGAACCGTTGGTGCCGATGGGCAGTCCGGCCGAACCGCTGGGGAAGGTGATGTCCACCGATTGGAAGCGCTGCCGGAAATAATAGCCACCAATGAGGATACGGAACGGCGCGTCCTCAGGACTGGCGATGCGGATTTCCTGGCTGAAATCGCGCTGCTCATCGCGGTTGGTGTTGGCAAAAGCTGGTTCGGTATTGAGAGTCGAGGCGGCGGTGCCCGCGAAATAGGCGAAAGCATCGCTATGATCGGAATCGGTGCCGAACAAATTGGTGTTGCGGCGATAGCCGGTGAGACTTGTCAAACGCCAGCCGCTATCACCCAGATCGAGATCGACGACGTTGGAGAAGCCCCATTGGCGGTTAAAGATGCCGTCATAGGCGGTGCCGTCGCGCGTCCCGAGGGTAGCGTTGATCTGCTGCGGGTCGGTATTCAAACGAATACCATCCGGTTGCGGGCGAATGACGCCACAGAAAAATTGATTCTGATTGCTAGAGACCAAGGTCGCCGGAGCCAAGGGCACGAATGGCGATGCGGTGCGGAAGTTCGGCGACCGAAAACCAGGGCGGCAGTTATTATCAGCCGCGCCCTGCAGAAACAGCGCCAATGGGCCGTCTTCATCGCGCTGGTAATAGAGCCGGGTACGCCAGCGCATGCCGTCAAACGGATTGAAAACCAAAGTCAGATAGGCCGACTGGGTTTCTTCATTACCAACCTGCCGCGCCGTCAGCTGGTTAAAATACTGGCCACCATAGGTGTAATAGCGGCCACCGACGCGGAAGCCGAGCACGTCGTCAATGATCTGGCCAGAGATGCCGCCCGCCACTTCATATTCGCGATATTGCGCGGCGCGCAGACGCGCGTTGATGGTCAGCTCATTGCTGGGATCACGGGTGATATAGTTGATCGCGCCGGCATAAGTGTTGCGGCCATAGAGCGCCGATTGTGGCCCCTTGATGATTTCAACGCGCTCAATCGACAGTGGATCAAAGCCCTGAATGTCGCCCTGATAATAGACGCCATCGACAAAATAAGCAGCGCCGGTTTCAACCCCGGCCTGAACCCCGGCGAGCACATTTGACTGGCCGCGGATAACCGGGCGGTCGGTGGTGCGACCAAAAGCCTGGCTAAAGCTGATGCCGGTGGCGTTGCGGGCGAAGTCCTCAATCGAGTTGAGGCCGAGCTCCTGGATCTGGTCGCTGGTGATGACCGACACCGCGACGGGCGATTCGGCCAGCGTTTCCTGCGTCAGCCGGGCGGTGACGACAATGTCCTCAATCCCACCGCTTTCCTCATTCGCTGGTTCCTCAGCGGTTTGCGCATAGGTCAGGCTGGGCGTCAGCACCGATGCCGCCAGCAATAGGGCTCGCAACGACTTCACCATTTTTTATACTCCCCTTAGCGCTGCCCGCGCAAATTATTGTTGAGCCGAATAACTCACCGCCGGACGAATTTGTCCAGACAAATTTTGCGGTGATGGTCAATTTGTCCGGACAGTGTTGAATCAGGGCAACGGCTTTGTCGCGCATAACCCAGCATGGGCAAAGGCTGCGCAGCGCGCGCAGCCGTCCATATCCCGCCGCAAAAGCCACCAGTTGACAAATGGCAGCTTGTCCGGACAACTTGGCCAGACGTAAGAGGCTGGCGTCGCGCGCGTCGCCGTGGTCAATTGCCGCGTGATGGCGACGAGGCCGCTTGGGGGAGAATGACCATCGTGATGACCGACAAGCGATCAGAATTCTCGGTAGGCTGGCGGGTACTGTTGGCGGCGTTCCTTGGCACCATGTGCGGGGCGTCACCGCTGCCGTTCAACGTGCTGGGGACATTGTTCATTCCGCTTCAGGCCGAGTTTGGCTGGAGCCGGGCGGAGATTAGCGCGGGCATCACGATATTCGGCATCACGGCGTCGCTGATGGCACCCGTCTTTGGCTGGGCGAGTGATCGTTACGGAGTGCGCCGCGTCGCGCTGCTTTCGCTGTTCGGGTTCGCCCTCAGTTTCGCGATGCTGTATTTTACCCCAGCGACGTTGGGCGGTTTTTATGCGCTATGGTTCGTCGTCGGCCTGGTCAGCATCGGGTCCACCCCGGTGACATGGAGCCGGGCGATCAGCCTGTGGTTCGTCCAGAACCGCGGGCTGGCGCTTGGCATGATGCTGCTCGGCACCAGCGCGGCGGGGTTCATTGTGCCCAAGATTGCTGGGCATGTCGTCCAGACCATCGGCTGGCGGGAGATGTTCCCGATCATCGCGTTGTTGCCGTTGCTGCTCGCCCTGCCCGTCTGCCTCGCCCTGTTCCGCGAACCGCGCGCCGACGAACGCCCGGCGCAGCTGACAACCAGCGATGGACAGGTGCAGGGCCGCACGCTGGCAGAGGCAATGCGCACCCGGCAGTTCTGGATATTGCTGTCGTCGATCCTGCTGATCGCGCTCGCTTATGGCGGGGCGCATATTCACATGATCCCGATTGTCATGGACCATGGTTTCGACCTTAGCACTGCCACGTCGATGATGGGCATCGTGGCGCTCGGCCTGCTATGCGGACGGCTGGGCGTCGGGTTCATGCTCGACCGCTATTGGGGGCCGGGTGTCGCGTTTCCGGTGCTGTGTTTGCCCGCGATTGCAGCGATCCTCTTGATGGGCACGGCGAGCAATTATCAGGTCATCGCGGGCGCCGCATTCCTGCTCGGCTTTGCCGCCGGGGCAGAGAGCGACCTGATCGCCTTCCTCGCCGCCCGCTATTTCGGGATGGCGCATTTCGGGAAGATCTATGGCTTCCTCTATATGCCATTCGGGATCGGGTCGGCGGTATCGCCGATATTCTATGGCGTCGTCCGCGACCGGACTGGCAGCTACGACAATATGCTGATGGTCGCGGCGGTGATGTTTGTGGCGGGGGCGGCACTGTTGCTGCTGCTCGGCCGCTACCCTGATGCCCAGGAAGGGAGCATTGCCGATGGCGAGCCTGTCCCAGCCCGCGCCTGATCCGCTGAGCGCCATTGCTAGCGCAGTGCCTGCGGCGGCGCTCCTGACTGATGCGGCTGCGTGCGCACTTTACGCGCAGGATATTTTCAGCGCCGGGCCAGCGCCGCTCGCCGTCTTCCGCCCCGCCTGCATTGATG
>JANOPV010000016.1:0-4712 GCA_031422035.1 Sphingomonas sp.
GGCTTTGATGAGCGGTTCCGGGCAAAGGGCCGGTTCGAGAAACTGATGGCGGGGATCCCGGTGAAACTGATCACCCACCCGCAGCCGGGGCTGTTTGGGGCAGCAGCGGCGTTTGCGCGGGGGAGTTGAGAGCATTCGGCAACTGGGAATTTGAACGTCATAAATCGCTGAATCGGGAAATTTTCGGATGAATGAGGGTATTATTGGACTGATTGGTGTAGTGGTCGGCGGGATCATCCTCATTGCCAAAGATATCGTTGCTCACTGGTGGAGGCGAAGGAGCAGAGCCCGCTACGCTGCGGTTCGCATTGTCTGCGTCCTCACAGATTTTATTGATAAATGTGTTGAAGTCGTCGGTGATGACGGAACGGCAGAAGGCGGACCTGCTGGCAGAACTGCCGACGGGCAGGAGTATCATGTAGCACAGGTGCGCTGCCCGGAGCCGCCCATTTTCCCAGAGGACATTGATTGGACCAGCATAAATGTAGAGACCATGTATCGTCTCTTAGCATTGCCAAATAAAGTAGTAGAGACAGACCGCTATATTCTCGCGCGATCCGAGCATTCATTCCCGCCGGACTACGATGAAGTTTTCGAGGCAAGGTGGGAAGGATACGCAAATCTTGGGATCGAAGCTCTCGACCTATCTGATGGTGTGCGAGCTGAATTCAAATTACCGAAAACTTCCATCGAAATGGGAAATGCCGATTGGGATCCAAGGGCGTTTTTTCGAGATAAGTTGAGCGCGGTTCAGTCGCGAAAGGAGCAAGACAGAGCCATAAATGCGGCGATGCTAGCGGAAATAAAGGAAATTTCAGAGCACGCAGGCACATCCCCTCTGCTTTGACAGGAGAGGATATGTAGACTTGGCAGCTTGCTGCCTAGGCGGAGTTGGTATGGGTGCTTCGGCGTTGAACTGCCCCCGACATTTCAAGTCCAGTCCGGGGGACTGGACGACGCCGAAGCCTCCGGGCCTGCGGAGTTGCAACTGCCGCGTGCGCAAGATCGCAGACAGTGTCTTGGTTCGCGCCAAACCGCCAAGAGGCCAAGGCGCCAAGGGTGTAGTGCAGCCCCCGCGCGGCGCTCTGCCCATCTGCTGCGCCGACATGCGCAATAGCAAAGTTCAGTCACCGCTTTGCGGCATGGCGCCGCACTCTTGGCGGCTTGGCGGCTTGGCGCGAACCATGTCTTCTTCTCGCCTGAGGCTTTAATCAGCGCTGACAATTGCACTTACTCGCACAGGTTTTTCAGGCGGCAGACGCCGCTCGGCACCCTCTCCAAGACTTGCTAGGCGGCGAGCCGCTAAGCCAAGTCTATCCTCTCCCCTGAAGGGAGAGGGAGCGTAGCTGGTCGCAGCAAATCACATCGCCTTCAGCAACGGTATCTTGTCCAGCGCATCGCCCAGCTCCGCTTCCGCGATCTTCAGATCATAATTGCGCTGCAAATTCGTCCAGCTTTCGGCATTTCCACCAAACATCCGGGCGAGGCGCAGCGCCATTGCCGGAGTTACTGGCTGCTTCTCATTCAAAATATCATAGAGCGTCTGACGCGAAATGCCGAGCAGGCGCGCGATTTCAACCTTGGGACGACCGACCGCAGGCAGGATATCTTCGCGCAGCAGTTCGCCAGGGTGCATGGGCCGGAGACCGGCGACGAGCGGATTGGTCATTAGTGATAATCCTCCAAATCTACATCGATGGCGTTCACACCATCCCAACCAAAGGTGATCCGCCAATTACCGGACGCATCGACAGCATAGCGATCCTTGTCCCGTCCCTTTAGCGGGTGAAACCGCCAGCCAGGCTGGTCCATGAAGTCCGGCACTGTTCCTGCGTTCAAAGCGAGCAATATCCGGCGGATGCGTTCAGGATTTTGCACACTCAATTTCGAGACATAGCCTTTCTCGGCAAGTTGTTTCAGAGCCTTGCTGCGGAACGAACCGATCATAAATGTATGCTACTGCCTTACGTCCAGACTGTCAAGCATTGGCTTACAGCTTGGCCACGCGCTGCTGCACCGCGCATATCCCCACCGCCAATTTACGCTGGCGCAGCGCAACAACCCTGTTACCCTTGGCGACCATGACAACACGCCGCCAGATCCTCTCGTCTCTCGCCGCCGGGGCTACCCTCACGGCCATTCCAGCAGCAGCCCGCATGCGCAGCCCCAGCTTCACGCCCGATGCCGCCAGCCTCAACACCCACCGGCTGCCGCGCTGGTTCGATGACGCAAAGCTTGGTATCTTCGTCCATTGGGGCCTCTATTCGGTCCCCGCCTTTGCCCCGTTCGGTCCCAATGCCCAGCCCGCAGCGCCGGACATGATGCGTTACAGCCCCTATGCCGAATGGTATGCGAACACGATGCAGTTTCCGGAGTCGGAAACCGCCGCCTATCACCGCGCCACTTATGGCGATGCCCCCTATGACAGCTTCGTCGCCCCGTTTGAGGCCGCCGCCGCGCGCACCGATTATGCCGATTGGGCACGCGTCTTTGCCCGCTCTGGCGCCCGCTACGTCACCCTGGTGACCAAGCATCATGATGGCTTTTCCCTGTGGCCAAGCGGGGTGCCGCACCCCAGTCGCGCCAACTGGCACAGCCGCACCGACATCGTCGGCCGCGTCGCCCGCGCCGTGCGCGATGAAGGCATGCGGTTCGGTGCCTATTATTCGGGCGGCCTCGACTGGAGCATATCGCCGGGACGGGTCGACAATGGCGGTGCGATGATGCGCTCAATGCCCTCTACCGACGCCTATGATGCCTATGTTGCCGCACAGTATCGTGAGCTGATGGCCAGAACCGCGCCGGATTATCTGTGGAACGACATCGGCTATCCCACGCAAGCCTCTGCATTTCAGTTGATGGCCGATTTCTACAACGGCAACCCCGATGGGGTGGTCAATGACCGGTGGCAGCCAGCGCGTGAGACATTTGCCGGCACGCCCGACGAGATCCGCGCACGCCTGATGGCGTTTCGCGCAGCGATGGCGCAGCACCGCCCGCCGCCGCCGGCGCATTATGATGTGATCACGCCCGAATATGCCCAGGACCTGCAGCCGCTGGAGAAAAAATGGGAGGCGACGCGCGGGATCGGCTTTAGCTTTGGTTATAACGCCCGGGAAACCGACGCCAGCCTGCTCTCCCCCTCTGCCCTCGTCCATTTGCTCGTCGATTGTGTGGCGCATGGCGGCAATCTGCTGCTCAATGTCGGGCCGCGCGGTGACGGGACCTTGTGCCCGATGCAGGTCACTCGGCTTGATGCACTGGGCGATTTCCTGCGCGGCAATGGCGAGGCGATTTACGGCACCCGTCCATGGCGCATCGCCAGCGCCACCTCCAGCGACGGGCGGCAGGTGCGCTTCACATCGCGTGGGCGGCGCAGCTACGCCATTGTCCTGGACGGCGGCGAAACCTGGCCACAACTGCCTGCTGACCTTCCCCAACGTGCCCGGCCCATCGGCCCCGCTGGCGGCCTGGCCCGCGCATGGCGGCTGGGGTGACGAGGCCAGGAGATGCCTTGGCACCTCGCTTGGCCATAATACCGATTCGGTGTTACCTTGCGCAGTCTTCTGGGGTTTCAGCGGGACTAGGTCCTCTCCGGAACGGAGAGGGGGACCAGCGAAGCTGGTGGAGTGGCACAGGCGGGTGTTTTGCTGATTGAAGAACAAACCCACCCGCGGGTGCCCCTCCACCACCTTTCAGGTGGTCCCCCTCCCCCATTGGGCGAGGACCTTAGGCCCTCAACCCAGCCGCCGCATGCGCCGCGCTGCGGATCGCCGCCACATCGGGCACCGCGCCTAGTGCAATCGGCCCCACCAGCCAGCTGCCGCCGCAGCACAGTATTTGCGGGATCGCCAGCCACTCCGGCGCGGTCGAGAGTTTGATGCCGCCCGTGGGGCAGAACTGCACCCCGCCGAATGGGCCGCACAGCGCCTTGAGCGCCGCGACACCGCCGCTGGTTTCCGCCGGGAAGAATTTGAAGTGGTTCAGGCCGAGATCGAGCCCCCGCATGATGTCGCCTGCACTCGCCACGCCGGGAAGGAAGGGGATGCCCGCGTGGACGGCGCTTTCGCCCAAGGCTTGCGTCAGGCCGGGGGAGACGATGAACTCCGCGCCCGCGTCCATCGCGGCGAGCAGGTCGGCGTCATTCAACACCGTCCCCGCGCCGACAATCGCGCCGGGCACGCGGGCCATTTCGGCAATGGCTTCGAGCGCGCACGGCGTGCGCAGCGTGACTTCGAGTATTTTCAGCCCGCCCGCGACCAGCGCCTCGGCTATCGGCTGCGCGTGCGCGACATCATCAATCACCAGCACCGGGATGACCGGGGCGGCGCGCATGATTGTTTCAATGGGTTGCATCAGGCTCCCTCACCCACAGCATGGCAATAGCTGCGAGTAGCATGGCCCCGGCGGCAAACGCCATGGTCCAGATGGGATCGCCAGGAAAAAACGCCTTCATGATGCTGCCCATCACGGTCGCCACCAGCAGCTGCGGGACGACGATGAAGACGTTGAACAGGCCCATATAGATGCCCAGCTTTGATTGCGGCAGCGCGCTGGCGAGGATGGCATAGGGCATGGCGAGGATCGAGGCCCAGGCGATGCCGACGCCAATCTCGGCGATCCACAGCTGCGCGGGGTCGGTAAAGATGAAGAAGCTGGCATAGCCAAGCGCGCCCGCGATCAGGCAGATCATGTGCGTGCGTGCCTTGCCA
>JANOPV010000017.1:0-3494 GCA_031422035.1 Sphingomonas sp.
GCCCCAGCAGAGGCGTTTCTGGCCCGCGTCGGTCGGCGCAAATTCGTCCTGCCATTGTTACGGACATTGATGGAGCAAGGCGACTGGGGCCAGCCAATTGCCCAGCGGATTTATGCCCGTACCCGCAGCGGCTATCATGCCGTGACCACCGGCAGTGTCGACCGGGTGGTGACGCCGCCATCATGAGTGTGCAAGGCGTGAGTGTGCGGCGATAAGCGGCGACGCCATCTGGCTGCTGGCGGCGCTGCTGGGTATTGCCGCCGCGCTTTATGCCAGCGTTGGTCATGGCGGGGCGTCGGCCTATCTGGCGATCATGGCGCTGTTGTCGGTTTCGACAGAGGAAATGCGGCCAATCGCGCTGACGTTGAACCTGTTCGTGTCGGCGATCGCCTGTTGGCGGTTCACCCGGGGTGACCGGTTCAACACGGCGCTGTTCGGCTGGCTAGCAGTCAGCGCGATCCCGATGGCCTATCTGGGCGGACAGATAGCACTGCCCGCCAGCTGGTATCGCCCGGTGGTCGGCGCGGTGTTGCTGTTCGCGGCCCTGCAATTGCTCTGGCAGCCCCGGCGGTTGGTCGAGCGGCCGGTGCGGATGCCGCCTTGGCCGCTATTACTGGCGGTCGGCGCGCTGCTCGGCCTGCTCGCCGGGCTGACCGGAACCGGCGGCGGGATATTCCTGTCGCCGCTGCTGATCCTCGCCGCCTGGGCGGGCACGCGGGAGACGGCCGGGGTGGCGGCGGCGTTTATCTTTGTCAATTCGGCGGCGGGACTGGCGGGGACCCTGTCCAGCTTTGGCGCGTTCCCACCCGCGATGCCGCTGTTCGTCGCTGCGGTGGTCGTCGGCGGCTTTATCGGGAGCTGGCTCAGCGCCGCCCGTCTGCCGCGCACCGCAATGCTGCGATTGCTGAGTGTGGTGATGGCGATTGCCGGGGTTAAGCTGCTCGTCGGATGACTAGCGGCTGACACTGAACCGGTAGCTGAGGCCAACCCCGAACGACAGCTGATCGCGGCTGCCAATTTGCGTGACCACGGGGGAGCGTGCCGCATCACCGGTCAGTCGCTCATAGCCCGCATAGCCGTAGACGCCGATGCTGGGCGTGACATGGACATGTGCGCTGCTGACCGCACCATAGGCATAAAGGCCCGAGCCGGGGCGATAGGCGGTAAGGCCGGTTGCGAGCGCCTCTGCCGCGGTCACGCCAAAATAGGTGCGCGTAAAGCCGCCGCTGCCCCAGCGCGCGCGCGGACCGACGGTCAGGATGAGGCCGTCATCGGGGGTGCGCACCACCAGGTCAGCGGCAACATCGCCGGTCAGCGCGTCATGCCCGCCAATCCCCTGGCGCAGTTCAGCGCGCAGCCGCAGGTTATCGCCAACCCAGCTCTGGACAAAGCCGCCCGCCTCCACCCCGAAGCCGACGGTCGATAGTGCGGTCGAAAATGTGGGCGGCAGATCGCGGGAGCGGCGGCGCGGGCTGGCGGTCAGCGCGAGGCCGGCGCTGGTGCCCTCATCATCGCCGAGAAAGTTGATCCCAAAGCTTTCATCCGGCGTTTCCACCGGCATCCGCTCGCCCGCATTCCACACCGCGATCAGCGGGAAAAATCCGGCGTTGCGGCTGTCCGCGCCGGGAAATGCTGGTTTGAAATCGATAATTCCGCCGATCAGGATCGTGCGGGTCGGGGCTGCGCTGCTATGCTGAGCGCTATTACTCTGGGCAATGGCCGACGTTGCCGATGTCCCAACCAGAACTGCAACGGCTATCATGAAACGCATGTTGGAATGTCCCCGTGTCTATCGCGCATTAACGCACGGCGCCCGTAAACTATCCGTAACCGTCCTGACATACACGAAAAGGGCGGCCACGCAGGACCGCCCTTTCCATCTGTGCATGGGCTGCTGGATCAGAAGTTCAGCGACACTCTGCCATAGACATAGCGGCCGTTAAACCCGAACGGCGAGAAGCTGCTATAAGCGAGGAAATAATTGTTCAGGCCGTAATTCTGGCCGCCAACCACCCCGGCATTGGGCCGATCAGGATATTGGTCGAACAGGTTATTGGCACCGATCGCGATTTCAATCGCCTCGGTTGGCCGGGCACGCAGTTCCAGATCGAACACCCATTCAGCGCCAAACACCTGATCGCGTGCGGCATCGGCACCCGGGGAGGTCACTTCGCCAAAGCGATTGCCACGGAAGGTCGCGGACAGGATTCCTAGATCCCAATCAACGCCAAAGTTGATCTTGTCACTCGGCTGGCCGTCCGTCAGCTGGATAGAATTCTGACGACCGAAAAGGGTCAGGCCCGGGAGCGTCGGTAGGATCGCGCGGTCAGTGATCGTCGTCCTATTCTGGTTATACCCGGCGGTCAGCCGGATATTGCCAAAACCCATATCGGGCACCCGGTAGGCGGCGACGGCGAAAGCGCCGGTTTCTATCGCCGCGCAAATGATGCGCGGAACCGCGATTTCGGTGCCAGTACGACGACATTCGTGCCCTATTATGCCAACGGCTTCCTGCCATTCATCATCTCGACGGTCGAAGACATGTCCATCGCTGCGGGTCTGCGCGGCGAAGTCAGCGGCTGGAACTACGATCTGTCGGCGGTCTATGGCAGCAACCGGTTCGATTTCGGAGTGAGCAACAGCTTCAACACCTCAATCGGCAGCCCCAATTCGGCCCGCCGGTTCGATGCCGGTGGCCTTCGCTTTGGTCAAACCAGCGTCAATCTGGATTTCCAGCGCGAATATCCGTTCCTCGCTGACGTTCTCTCGGTCGCCTTCGGCGTTGAATATCGCAACGAAAATTTCCGCATCGTCGCGGGCGAACTGCAAAGCTACCAAGCCGGGCCGTTCTCCGCCTCGCCATTCAACGCGCAAGCCGGATCGCAGGTATTCCCAGGCTTCCGCCCGGCGAACGAGGTGGACGCCAGCCGCAACAGCTATGCCGCCTATCTCGAACTTGAAACCGACATCACCGACGGGTTCACAATTCAGGCAGCGGGCCGGTATGAGAATTTCTCGGACTTTGGGGGCACGTTGAACGGCAAGCTCGCTGCCCGGTTTGAGCCCGTCGAAGGCATCGGTCTGCGTGGGTCGATCTCCACCGGGTTCCGGGCACCGTCGCTGCATCAGCAATTTTACGCGACGACATCGACCAACAATGTCAATGGCACATTGGTTGAAATCGGCACTTTCCCGGTCGAAAGCCCTGTTGCGAGAGCCTTGGGCGCGCAGCCGCTTGAGCCCGAAGAATCGCTGAACTATTCCGCTGGGGTCACGTTCGACCTTATCCCGCGCCTCAGCATCACGGCTGACTACTACCACATCGACATCAATAACCGCGTGGTCATCACCGAAAACCTGACCGGGGCAGCAGTGGTTACGCTACTCCAAGGGGCGGGCTTCAACAACATTACCTCGGCCCGGTTCTTCATCAATGGCATCGACACGACAACCGAAGGGTTTGACATCGTCGCCGCTTACCGCGTGCCTGATAT
>JANOPV010000018.1:0-13194 GCA_031422035.1 Sphingomonas sp.
TGCCCCAGCGCATAGCCCATCGTCGGTGCGATCCGGGCGCAATGGAGCGCGATCAGGGCGAGCAGGCCCGGCTGCGGCGTGGTATCTTCACTCAGCATGATAGCGGTGGCGGCGAGGTGCATCACCCGGATCGACGCTTCCTGCCCGCATTTCCAATTGGGTCCGCGATAGGGCGGGTTGCGTTCTGACCAATTGGCGAGCCAGTCGTTGAGGCGAGCGTTTGCACCGAATTCGCCCCGCGCCGCACAGCCAGCCAGCGCAACCACCCAGCCAAAGCGAGACAGTTCCCACAGCCCTTTAATGTCGCCGCCACCAAAATCGCCAATCGTCCACCACGGCTGGTCGGCACGTGCGCCGCCATGCTGGCCGAACGGGTTAGCGAACCAGTCGGGCGTCGTGCCCGGCGGCATTGGTTCCTCATGCCAGTCAAAGCGGATGACCCGGCCGAGCCAGCGCGTGTCGGCAGGCGGGAGTGGCCGATCAGTCCGCGCGGCGGCAGCAAAAAATGGCCCGGTCGCTGGCGTGCCGTGCAGGTGCTGCACCGGGTGAATGCCGAGTTTGAGCCCGAGCCGATACAGGCCGACACGCAGCACACTGCGCGGGCCGAGTGCCCACAACGTCCGCGCCCGGGCGATGCGGCTCACCGTTGGTCGCGCAGCAACTCCGCTGCCTCAATCGTTGCGGTCGCCACCTCAAACAGGTCGTCGGCGCTGATCGGCGCGGGCGCGCCCTGTTCGATGGCGTTGAGGAACGCGGCGGCGCACGCCGTCTGACCCTTATCCTGCCGCCACAGTGATGCCTTGCGAAAGCCGGGCCAGTTATAGCCGGTCAGTTTGATGAAGTTATCCAGCTGGAGCGTGCGCCCGGCGGCGAACACTTCGATCCGCTCCTTGGGGAACGCATTGCCGCCATTGGCCAGATAATGGACGGTACCGAACGAGCCATCGGCAAAGCCCAGAGTGATGACCGCCTTGTCCTCAGTCAGCGTTTGCGCAGGATTATCGCCCATCCGCCGCGCCGCAATGGACGTGATCGGACTGCCCGCCAGAAACCGCATCAGGTCGATATGGTGGCACGCCTCCCCGATTATCCGGCCGCCGCCAATGTCTGCATCCTGCGTCCAGTGATCGGCGGGAATCGCGCCTGCATTCATCACCATGACGAACGCCTTGGGTTCGACCACGCTGGCGAGCAGCGCCTTCATCCGTTCGACGAGCGGAGCAAAGCGGCGGTTGAACCCGACCATGAGGAGAGCGTCAGACCCAGCATGCGCGGCGCGGACATCGGCCAGTTCGTCGCGGGTCAACGCCAGCGGCTTTTCAACGAACACATGCTTGCCTGCGCGCAGGGCAGCGGCAGTAAAACGCGCATGGCTATTGTGCCGGGTGACGATGGCCACCGTGTTCATCGCCGGGTCGGCGATCAGCGCATCGGCATCAGCGGTCGCTTGGCGAAAACCGCTGCGCGCGCCATGGACAACGCCGCTGGTGCCGCCGGCTGAAGCGATGCTGTGCAGGTCCGCGCCCCCTGCCTTGAAGGCGGGGATCAGGATACGCGAGCCGTAATTGCCCGCGCCAATAAAGCCGACCACCGGCTTTTGCGCGGGCGGGGCTGCGCGCGCCGCATCGGGCAACGCCACCGTCGCCGCATGTCGGGTCGCAATGTCGTGCGCATAGTCGAGGACAATGCCCAGCGCGCGCTTGTCCGACGACAGCATCCCATATGCCGCAACCGCATCGGCAAAGGCAAAGCGGTGCGAGACCAACGGCGCGGTCAGCAACTGGCCCGAGGCAAGCATGTCGAGCACCGCGACGAAATTGCGCTGCTCGGTCCAGCGGACAAAGGCGAGCGGATAATCCTGGCCGCGATCCTCATAATCGGCGTCATAACGCCCCGGACCGTAAGAGCAGGAGACCTGAAAGCTCAGCTCCTTTTCATAGAAATCGGCCCGGTTCAGTTCGAGGCCAGTAACCCCGACGAGGACGATGCGCCCGCGCTTGCGGCTCATCTTGGCTGCCTCAGTCACCGGGTCGGAGGACTTGGTGGAGGCGGTGATGATCACCGCATCAACCCCGACGCCGCGGCTGAACGCCATGCCCGCCGCGACGGGGTCTTCGCCCGCCGCCGGGTTACAGGTTTCTGCGCCGAAACTGCGCGCGATGGCGAGCTTATCCGCGTCAAAATCGATCGCCAGCACCCGGCAGCCATGGGCGCGCAGCAATTGCACGGTCAGCAGACCGATCAAGCCCGCACCAGTGACAACGACCGCTTCGCCTAGGGTTGGCTGAACGAGGCGGATGCCTTGCAGGCCGATGCTGGCGACGACGGTAAAGCTGGCGGCTTCATCACTGACGCCGTCGGGAATACGCGCGCACAGATTCTGGGGGACGCAGACGACATCAGCATGCGGGCCATTAGACATGACGCGGTCGCCGACCTGGTAGCCGGTCACGCCAGTGCCGACCGCGCGGACGGTGCCGACATTGCTATAGCCCAGCGGGATCGGCTGCCCGAGTTTCGAGCGCACTGCATCGATGGTGGTCAGGAGGCCATCGGTACGAACCTTGCCCAGCACTTGCACGACCTTGTCCGGCTGTGCGCGCGCTTTGGCGATCATCCCGGCCTTGCCGAAATCGACCAGCATCCGCTCGGTGCCGGTGGAGATCAGCGTCTGCGCGGTGTCGATCAACAGATGCCCGGCGCGGACCTGTGGTGCCGGGGCCTCCACCAATCGCGTCTCACCGTTGCCAAGGTCTTGTAATATTTGTTGCATGCATATTCCGTTCGGTGGCGCTGTGCCCCTAGGGGCGCGCGTAGGAGATGAGGACGGCGCGGTAAATGCCGTTGAACACAAACATGCTGCCAGCCGCGGCGCCGCAGGTGCCGATGGCGGCGATAAGATCGCGCATATGATCGGTGCTGCCAGCGCCGCCCACCATGGTCATCGGCACGCTGACGCTGCTGCGGACGCTGCGGGCCAGATCGAGATCATAGCCCTGCATCATGCCGTCACGGTCGATATGGTTGATGACGATTTCCCCTGCGCCGAGCGCCTCCGCTTCGGGCAGGAAATCGGCCAGCTTGGCCTTCGCGGCGCGGCGCCCATTATGGGTGAACATGCCCAACCGCCCAAGCAAGCCTGCCTTTTTGACGTCGATGGTAACGACGACGCTTTGCCGCCCGACTGCATCGGCCAGTTCGGCGATCAACGCCGGGCGCTCGATGGCTGCCGCGCTGACCGATACTTTCTCAAAGCCGCTTTTGATGAGGCGCACTGCATCGTCCGCGCTGCGCACGCCGCCGCCGTAACAGAGCGGCATCCGGCTTTCGACCGCGATGCTGCGCAGATGGTCAAAATCCGGCCCGCGCTCGGCCACGCTGGCGTCAATGTCATAGATGGACAGCTCGTCGACCGCCTTTTCGTTGAAAATCTTCACCGCGTTCATCGGATCGCCGACATATTTGGGGTCGCCAAATTGCCGGGTTTTGACGAGACCGCCATCCTGCAGCAACAACATAGGGATAACCCGCGAGCGCAGCATCAGGCGGCACCGGCGAAATTGACGAAAATCTGGGTGCCGTTGGCATGGCTTTTTTCCGGGTGAAACTGCATCCCGAAAATATTGGCCCGCTGCACCGCGCACGGCAGGTCGGCCCCATAGGAAACGCGTGCCGCGACATGGGCGGGGTCTGCCGCATCGAAATAATAGCTATGCAGGAAGTAAAAGCCGTGCGCCGGATCAACCCCGTCGAACAGCGCAGCGCCCGGCGCAATCGCGATGGAATTCCAGCCCATGTGCGGCAATTTGGGCAGCGCGTTAAGCCGCGCCACGTCGATCTTTCGCACCCGCCCGGGCACCCAGCCCAAGCCGGGCAGCGCGCCCTCGTCGCTGCCATCCGCCAGCAAATGCATGCCAACACAGATACCGAGCACGGGCTTGCCGTGGCCCAGCACCTGCTCGTTCAGGACATCGACGATGCCGCTGCGGCGCAGCGTCTCCATCGTCGGGTCGAACGCACCGACGCCGGGCAGGATGAATCGATCAGCGGCCACCAGCTGCGCCGGGTCGCTGGTCAGCATATGCGGAATTTTCCGCTGCCGGAGGATGTTCATGATGGCCCCGACATTGCCGGAACCATAGTCGATGATAGCGATCATGCGCGGGCCTTTAGCGCTTTGTCGCCTTTTCTGCACCAATTGCTTTCAGCACCCGCGCGCCCAGATCGAACATCCATTCCTGGTGCTTGTAATCGCGATAGGTCTTTTTCGGCATCGCATGATAACCGCGCAGCTCATCGACGCTGATCCGCAATTTGGTGGCGATGAACGCGAAATCATCATCGATGGTGGCGGGGTCATAAGCGGGGGATTCGAGCTTGGTCATCGCGGCATCACGCGTCATCTGGTCAGTCAGGATCAGCGACGAAAACTGCACCCGGCGCGTGTCGTAGCCAAAGCGGGTCGGCAGCCAATAACCCTCGTAAAATTTGGTAAAGCGGCTCTCAAAATGCTTTTGCGGATAGGCTTTCCAGCCATATTCCCGCTCCAGCGTGTCGATCGCCATCTGCTTGGTATAAGGGAGCAGATCGAGCGGTTTGAATACTCTGAGCCGTTTGATGTAGCGTAGATAAATCTTGTGGAAAAACACCGAGCTGAACGGATAGGTTTTCAGCTCGCGCGTGCCAAATTGTCCATGAATATCACGCAGTTGCGCCATATCCGTCCCGTAATAAAGCCATTCTTTGGGGTTGCGGACGCATTCGGTGGCGATGTTCCCGCCATTCAAAATCCACTTGATCCCATGCTTGTTGGCGAAATGGTAGAGCGTGGCGATGAACGCATGATCCTGGGGGATGTCGAGATGCGGCACGCCAGATTTGAAAAAGGCGAGCTGGAAGTCGCGCATCTCCTCCCAGTTGATAACCTCGGTATAGAGATCCAGGCCAAGCCCGCTGACCAGGTTCTGGATATTGCTGACCGCAATGTCGCTGTTCCAGCCGCCATCGACGTGGAACACCAGCGGCCGCAACCCGAATTCCTTGACCATCAGGTGGAGCAGATAGGAGCTGTCGAGTCCTCCCGACATGCCGAGGATGCAATCAAACTCCTTGCCCTTGCCATTCTCTTTGATCGCCGCCACCGCCGCTGCAACCTCTGCGCGGCCCCGCTCATCGGGGTGCCAATGCGGCCGCACATCGGTTTCAAAACCACGGCAGTGATCGCAGACGCCAGCGGCATCAAACTGAATCTGGCTGTCGCTGGTGTCCATCACGCAGCGCGTGCAGATTTGATAGGCTCGTTCGGTCATGGCGCCGTTCTATTGTGCGGTGATGGGTCGAGGGGTCGCGGGCACAGATGCCTGAACGGCGGCGCCCGCATTTTGGCGGCGATTACCCATTGTTGTCATCAGCGCAAGGAAAACCCACAATTCAGGGAATTGGCCGACCGCGCCCGACAGCAAACTGGACGTCAGAAAGCATAAGGTAACGAGCCCGAGCGAATAGCCATAGGGCCCGGCGGCACCGAGCATGACGTTGTAAACGCCGCGCAGCGCAAAAAACATCGCCAGCAGGAAAGCGGAAAATCCGACAACGCCCGTCGCCATCAGCGCCTCGAGGACAATATTGTGCGGATGCGCGCCGCCGACCGAGGTGACATAGCTATAGCCGAAAATGGGCGCGCTCCAGAAATCGGCAACGGCCAGGTCACGCAGAAAATCGCGCTCCTCACCGACGCCGACCGCCCGGCCGTCAATCATCGTCACAAACCGCTCGAACAGGTAGATATTGTCACCCTGAGCGATGAAAAAGGCGATCAGTGCCGCGATGCCGATGCCGCCATAAATCCACATCACCGAACGCACCTTAACTCCGGATCGGGCAAAGGGGGTGCGCACCAGGGTCAACAGGATGACCCCGGCGCATAGGGCAAAAGCAACCGCAGGCCCGCGCGATCCACCGATCAGGACGTTGACAAAACCCAGCACGACGAGGCCGCCCAGAAACAGCTCAAATGCCGCGCTCTTACTCTGCAGAACTGCGAGCCGCCCCATCACGAACACCGCCAGAATAGCCCCCATCAGGCTGACGGTAATCGGATTGATGACGGCTGTCCCCTCGACCGCGCCGTCCACCTGCGCGCGACCACCAAAGGCGGTTTCGGCCTCAATCGTACCATTGCTAAAGACGTAAATCAGCAAAGCAACGTTCGCGATCACCAGCGCGACCAGAACCGCATTGTGCAAGCCTTTGACCTGGCGGATGTCGAATGCCAGTGCGGTAATCAGCGTTGGCACGAGCGTAAGCCCAAAAAAATATGCAATAATATAAAATGCTGATTGCTGATAAAATACGATACTGTCAAAAGATATATCATATAAAATCCGGACACCATATATTATAAAAAATACCAACATTGGCCAAATATACTTGAAATTTTCGCTCTTTATATTTTTGGAAATGACGAGGGAAGTCATAAACAATATGAGAATGAAAGACTTTATTATAACATTGCCGATGCCGGTCGAAGCGCCGAGCCCGAGCAATATGACGGTCGTCGTCGCGTAGCTGAACCCGAGCAACGTGATCGCGGCGATCAAGAAATGTCTGTTGGGCATTGGTGTTCCCGGGGCGTCCATTCGGTTCATCGATCGGGGCTGCGTGTTCGGCGCGTTCACCCCATTGATGCCTGCACCACAGTCATGAAGCGGGCTTTCCATTCGCGCAAGCTCTGTTGCGTCGTCGTCGCTGAGCCGGACGCCGCCGGACTATTATTAGACCGCAGCGCTGCCAGAATCACTTGCGCAGCAGCTGCACTGTCGTCGGGCAGCATCAGCATTGGGTGCTGCAATTGCCGCGCATAGCTGGCGATGGTCAGCGAATCGCCGCGCACCAGCACCGCGCGCGCGGATTGGACGGCACGGCCAAAAATGCCGGACGCCTGCTCATACCCGGGTGCGTAGCAGACCCATATCCAACGGCTGACGGCATAAATGGCCGCCATCTCAGCATCGCTGACAAAGCGGCGCCAGACGAGCGCGCCGCTAGCTTCGAGGCGATCCACAGCATCGCCCACATCGTCCATGACCTTGCCAGCAGAGACGACGAGGATTTGGTCGCTAAACCTCCGCTCGGCGGCGATGTCGGCGAGGAACGGATAGGCTTTTTCCCGCGTCCCCCAGCCAAGAAACGCGACGACAGGCCGCCCGGCGGCCCGTTCGCAGATCAGCGCTTCCGCAGCTACGTCGATGGCAGGTGGGTCATCAAGCTGGTCCCAGAATTGCGGATCATGAACGAAGGTCGTCGCCACATTGTGCAGCCCCGGCATCAGGTCAAAGGGCAGGATCGAAATCACTGTCACCCCGGGCACTCTGGAAAGAGCCGCAAAGACCAGCCATTTTACCCGGCCTTTCAGTCCGCGTTCGAGACAGCTGTTGGGATGCAGGAACAAGCCGCCGGTGCGCCGCCCGAGCAGCGCCCGCGCCAGTGCGACCGCAATGAACCCGCGGACATCATCATCCAGCGTGCCGAAAAATACCCGAGACGCGCCAACCAGTTGGCGGAACAGGGCAAAGCCAATCCGCCCCGACGACGGGTTGAGGTCGAATAATCGCCCGAACAGGTCGTGATAGGCGGCATGGTGGCCGCCATGCGCGGTCATGTGGATCAGGCCAGTTTTGGGCACGTTTTGCGTCATAAGGCGCGCGCTATCGTCGGGGCGATCCACCATGTCAAACCGCACAATGCGCTTATCAGCGCGGCGGTTATCAGCATCGGCAGCACATCGCGCCGCAGCGCCCCACCCAGCGCAAACATATGTGCGTTGCCCACCATCGTCACGACCGCGCCCGCCACCAGCCCCAGCGCCACGCCGATCACCACGCCGGTGGCCCCGACGATTGGGACCAGCAGCATCGACGACAGGAGAACGACAAGCCCAATCACCGCGTGCGACACCATGTTCCAGCGCAGCACCCCCTGGCCCTGCGCCGCCAGGTAGAGCGGCAGCGCGAAGATATTGATGCTCCAGCCCAAGGCCAGCAATGCGTTGGTCCGCAACACCGCCACCGAAATCTCACCCAGGATGATGAGGCACATGACCGGCGCGGCAATCAGCGACAGCAGCGCCACCGCCAGCGCCGCATAGACAACATAGCCCTGCGCCCGATGCAGGAGATCGGCAAAGCGCGCATCGCCCGCGCCCGCGCCCTCGGCAAAGGCAGGGACGAGCGGCGTCGTGCTGCTGACCACCAGGTTGCGCAATTGCATCGCGAGCCGCGCTGCCAGTTCATAGATGCCGACCGCCACGGTGCCGCCCGCCAGATTGATGCAATATTTGGTCAGCGGCTCGAGGAGCAGGCCGAGCACTCCGATCAGGTTGAGTTTGACCGCATAGCCGGTGGTCCGGCGAAATACCGAACGCCGCCAGCGCAGCGGCAGCCAGCCGAGCGCAGAGATATGTCGGCGCAGGAGCAGCCACCCGCCAGCGATCACCACGCCCTGCTGCACACATTGCGCGACGGCGATGCCAACAACGCCAAAGGTAGGAATGGCCAACCAGGCCGCGACGAGTCCGGCAACCGCCGCCGCCGATGCCAATATCGCGCGCTGGTCCGCCCGCATCAGACCATCGATCGACGCAGAGACGCCGATCGCCAGCGGGGTCGTTACCATCACCGCCGCGACCCAGGGGATCAGGGCCCAGGCCGCCGTCTGTTGATCCCCGCCGACCAGACCCGGCAACACCGCCGGTGCTGCCGCCAGCAGGGCCAGCACCAGCACGCCATTTATTGCCAGACTGGTCAGCAGCACGGTGTGGATGACCGACGCCCGCGTCGTATCGGCAAAATCCTGGTCGTGCCGCGCCACCGACCGCGCCAATGCCGAAGCGCCGCTGACATCGAAACTGGCCGCAACCCCGCCGAAAACCATCAGCAGCGACCACAGACCAAGGCTAGCCAGCCCCGCATCGGCAATCAGCAGGCGGTAGGAGAGGAACAGGCAGAGGATGGTGATGAGGCTCTGCCCCATCGAAAACAGGCCGTTGCGCCCCACCCCGCGCGTTGCCAGTCGGTGCCGAAGGGTGGCCAGCAGCGTGGTCATCAGCTCAGCTGCGCAGCCGGTCCGGGTGGAACAGGACGACATCGGCCTGATGCAGGCGGAATGTTGCAGGATCACGATAGGCCGGCGCAATATCATGCACGACAAAGCCCATCGCGAGGAGTGGGTTCAGCACGTCGAACGCCAGCGGTTGTCCGGCATAAAGCTGGGTGAAGGACAGTTCGATGACGAGCCCCGCAACCTGCTCGAGCGTTTCTTGCGCGCCGGCGAGGACCAAGGCTTCACCGCCCTGCACATCAATCTTGAGGAATGTCGGAACCGTGCCGACGCCATAATCCGCCGCGACATCATCAAGCCGCCGGGTCGCGACCCGAACCAGCGATTGCGGGCGGATGCCGGGGATAGTGTCCAGCGATTCGGCAGAGGCTTTGAGGAGCGAGCTGGTCGCGTCGGCGCTGTTGACGTTGAATTCAACCTCTCCGGCGGCATCGCTCAGTGCGCCAGCGGGTGCGACCGCCCAGCGATCATTCCGGGCGGCAGCCGCGGTCAGCGCCACGTGGGCGATCGGCAGGGCTTCAAACGAGACAATCCGCCCGGCATAACCCGCAGCGAATAATCCGGTCGCGAACTGGCCGCGATTAGCGCCGATGTCGAGAACCAGGGCGATCCGCTGATCTGCGAGGAAGCGGGCGAGACGAAGGTCATCGCGCGCCGACGGACCGTTCTTGCGAATTTCGAGGCCGACCGCGCGCCCAGCGGCCTGAACGACCGCTTGCGGCCCGGCGGCGATCAGGTCGCGGACTGCGGATGACATCGACACCCCCTCAGCCCGCCCGGCTCAGCAGCGCGAGGTCGGCGGGGTCAACCGCGACGATCATCGGATAATGGCCCGGTGGCAGCGCGTCGACGGCGATGATGTCATAGCAAATTCCGCCGACCAGCTTGCGCAGCCCGCTCATCATCTGGCCGAGCAGATTGCCGGAGACATGGCGTTTGGCCATCACACACAACGCATAGCCCGCCGCCTGCAACAGCTCGACAGTCTCGCTGCGGCCATCAACAAAGGCGCTGCCATTTTGTTCAAAAACAATCACCGGGCGCTGATCGCGCAGGAACTTTGCGCCGCCGCGCAGCACCTGTGGCTCAAACCCCTCAACGTCGATCTTGACCAGCGCCACCGCGCCGAAATCCCCGGCAATGTCGTCAAGCCGTTCGACGCGCACGTCACAATGGTTTAGCCGCTGGCTGGATGCGGACGCGGCATCGGCGCTGCTGACCAGCGATGCTTCGCCGACATTCAGCGGATCGAACGCCAGCGACAGCGTCCCTGGCTCTGCGCCCAGGCCGATATTATGCGGCGTGATATTGTCGACCAGCCGGGCATTGACCGACAGCACGCCAAAGGTGCGCGGATTGGGCTCAAAGGCGTGCACGCTGCGGAACCGCCGCGCAAAAAATAGGCTGTGATTGCCAATATTAGCCCCAATATCGAGCGCGGTAGCTACGGCGAAACGGCCAGCCAGTGGCGCCAGAAAATCGTCGAGCACCGCCAGCTCTTCATGCTCAAATTGCCCGCGCAGCGCAACTTCACGCCCGATATAGTCAAAGGCGAAGGCAGCCAGGGGCGGGTTGCCGGCCACCATATGCCGCTGCGCCCGGCGGGCGAGATGGCGGCCAATCAGATAGTCCGCGACCCGCCCCAACAGGTCAAAATGCTGACGTGAGCGATGCAGCGGGCGGCCGACGGGCATCATGGCAGCGCTCAAGCAGCCCGTTTATTATGCTTGCGCGTCACCTGATCGGCGACCCACGCATAGGTGATTTCCATGCCGGTCCGCAGCGATTGTTCCGGCGCCCAGCCAAGCCGTTCGCGAATCAGGCGGTTGTCCGAATTGCGCCCGCGCACACCCAGCGGCCCCGGAATGTTGCTGATGCCGACATCCTTGCTGGCAATGTCGATCACCATGTCGGCGAGGCCGTTGATGCTGATCATTTCATCCGAGCCGATGTTAACTGGCCCTTCAAAGTCCGAGCGCAGCAGCCGGATCGTGCCTTCAAGGCATTCATCGACGTAGAGGAAGGAGCGGGTCTGGAGGCCATCGCCCCAAACCTCGATGCTGTTGCCATTGTCGGTCGTGGCGACCTTGCGGCACATCGCGGCGGGGGCCTTTTCCTTGCCGCCATCCCATGTGCCCTCAGGGCCAAAGATGTTGTGATAGCGCGCGACCCGGCACTGCATCCCGTGGTTGCGATTATAGGCGAGATACAGCCGCTCGGAGAATAGCTTTTCCCAGCCATATTCGCTGTCGGGATTTGCGGGATAGGCGCTGTCTTCGGCGCAATTGGGGTTATCGGCGTCCACCTGATTATGCTCGGGATACATGCAGGCCGACGATGAATAGAATACCCGCTTGATGTTGCGCTTGTGACAGGCATCGAGGACGTTGAGGTTGATCGTCGCTGAATTATGCATGATGTCGGCGTCGTTTTCGCCGGTAAAGATATAGCCCGCGCCGCCCATGTCGGCGGCCAGCTGATAAACTTCATCATAGGTGCGATCGACGACTGAACGGACAAAGGCCTGGTCGCGCAGATCGCCGATGGCGAAATCATCAGCGTGGGTTTCGCCATATTCATTGAACTTCAAATCGACGCCGCGCACCCAAAAGCCTTCGCGCTTGAGCCGCTTGACCAAATGGCCGCCAATAAAGCCGCCCGCGCCGCACACCAGAGCCGTCTTGCCGATCATGATATTCCCTTGGAGATGAGTTGGTTGGGGCGATAGCGACGCTGGCTCACCCACGTGAATGACCGGCGCTCCCTAGGCGTTCAGGCCGGATTGAGCAAGTCATTGTGCGATGCACCATTGGTGTGCGCATCGCGCAGTGCCTGCACATAGGCGGCAACCTTGCCGCCATCAGCGAGCCAGTGCTGCGCTGGCACCACGCCCAACGCCGCCAGCCGATCCGTCCGCGCCACCAGCTGGTCCTCATCAATCGCCCGGCGGGGCAGCGCGCCAAAGTGCAACAGAGCGGGGTCGGCACCGAGCAGCGCAGCAACGCGTTCACAGGCCTGCGCCACCGTCACGCCGACGCCAGTGCCAATATTGATGAGCGGAAACGGCGCGCGATTCGCATCAGCCAGCGCAAATAGTCGGTCGCACACATCGTCAACATGGATGAAATCGCGCACCTGGCCGCCATCGCCGAGTGACACTGATTGGCCGCGGCTGAGGTGACTGACCAGATGCGGCACCAGCCGCCGCGCCGCTTCGCCCGGGCCGTAAACCCCGAACAATCGCGCGACCCGAATGTCGAGCCCGCGCGTCGCGGCTAGCGCCAGCGCATGGTCGCTCGCCGCCGCCTTGGCAAAGCCATAGATGCTGCGCGGGCGGCAAGGATCGTCCTCGGCCAGCACGCCCGACCGACCATATTCGGCCATGCTGCCGCTGTGGATCAGCCGTGCGCCCTCACCCATCGCCTCGGCGAGGTTGGCCAGCATCCGCACTTCATCGGCCGGCACGGTCCAGTCGGCCTGGGTCAACGCGGCATTGCCCGCAGCGAGATGATAGATGGTCGTGGGGCGCAGATCGCTGAGCGCGCGGGTGACGGCATCGCCATCGCGCAGGTCGCCCATGGTCCGCGTCCAGCCGACAACCTCGTCGCCACGCGCGCAGAGCATTGCGCTCAAGCGCCGCCCGATGAACCCGCTAGCGCCAGTGACGAGAGTTGGGCCGCTGCCGCTCATGCCGCAACCTTGGCGACGGCCGCTGCATAAATGTGCTCAAGCGCCTCAGCCACCCGGTCCCAGGTGAAGCGATCGACGAACAGCTGGCGCGCGGATTGGCCCATCGCGGCGAGTTCGGCGTTATCCCGCGCCAGCAACGCGCGCAGCCCGTCCGCAATCGCGTCCACACTCGGCTCAACAATCAGTCCGGCGCCCGCCTCAGCCACCGCCGGATTGTGGCAATAGCGGGTGAGCAGCAGCGGGCGGCCATTGGCCAGCGCTTCGATCATCGCCATCGAAAACCCCTCGGCAATCGACGGCATCGCGAAGATGTCACAGGCTTGATAGAGGAATTGCGTTGTCGGCCCAGTCAACGCGGTCGTCAGGACGATCCGGTCCGCAACCGGG
>JANOPV010000019.1:0-2493 GCA_031422035.1 Sphingomonas sp.
CACGTCGCTCTGGGTCGGGCGTCCGATGACAAGTTTCAGGTTCCCAGCTGTACCCTCAAATTGCAAGGGGGGTCTAGCTGCCCCGCTCCGTCCGACTCAGCGTTCGGCACATCCAGTGCTGGCGTCACGCGCGTGCAGAAGATCATCTTCCAGCGCGGGGACGAGAATTTCGAGCTGCTGATGGTTGGCAACCAGCCAGTCTTACATCTGCCGCCCGGATCGGCCGCGTATCTGCGCAATACGATCCGAATCAACGGCGCGAGCATTCCCACGCTGGGCGGTGGCGGGCAACTTTACCTGCCGTTGCGTCCCCCAGGGCCGACCAACAAGCTGCTCGACATTAGCCTCGACGTGCAACTTGCTGATGGCAGTCGGCGCTTTCGGATCGTCGAGCGTCTCCCGCTGATCTCGAGATACCGTGGCGACGGTTCGCGCGCATATCCCGGTGCGGGGTTGGAAACCTTTGCTAAGCCTATTGAGGAGGCGATGGACGAGCGCGACGAAGCGTCAGTGCAGACCGCTCTCATCGAGGAACTCCAGACCGCTTCGCAGGGCCAGCTAACGAAGGTCGCAAAGACGCTCCTCAAATACGGCCCCAGTTTCCGCGCCAGCGCGACTTTGATGGACGGGATAAGCGGCGAAGTCGTTGCGCTGGCGACTTTCCCCACGCGCAGCGCCGGATGCAACGAGGAAAAGATGGAGGCCTGCGACACACTGGCAGAGCGCGACCAGGATGATCCCGGCTCGTTGCACCTGTTCGCCACCAATACAAACTTCATCAACCTGCCGATTGGATCGGCAGCCAAGCCGCCCTTCGCCGTCGCGATCACCGACCGCTTCCCAGAATTGCTCAGCCTGCGCATCAAGGACTCCCGAGAATTTGGCTGCGCGATGGGCTGGGGCTTCGGCAGCGGAACGATTGAGGGGCATAACTATTCGGGGATTTTGGACTATCCGACATTCCTGGCGGTTTCCAGCAACCGTTATGCGATCGACCTGATGCTGCTAGGGCTCAAGGACAGCGGCGGAGCGAACGATTCCTACCTCGCGCGATCGCCGCAGCAAATTGCCGCATCGAGCGAGATGTGCCCCGACGAGCAGGAGGCCGAACTGGGTGGGATGTTGATGAAATGGCGCCCTCCGTTCGGCTATATGGGACCCAATGACACCCAAGCGCCCTGGGACAACCAGCGCGACGGCAATCTGAGCGTCGCCGGTGCTTGGCGCGAACGGTTCAGGGACTGGTTCTGCATCGACATCCAGAGGACCAATGTCGACAGCACAAAATCTTTGCTCGATCCGAAACGATGTCCGCCGACGCTGTGGCCCGAAGGGTCGGAACTAGCGGGGCAAAAGATCAGCGGCGTCACACTGACCCCGCCTAATCTCGATATGGACGAAGTGCAGAACCGGATGGGCGATTATCTGTTCAATGTGCTGGGCGGCGGGCGGTCGCGTTGGTCGACTATCTTGCTGGCCCAGGCCTACGCACGCATAGTGACCGGCGACGATGTCCGGGCCAGCCTCGCGCCGCGAAAGACGCCGCGCGACAACGTCTCGCTGGGGATCAATCCGGAGGTTCGACGCCAAACGCTGCTAGGAATGAATTTAATCTTCTCGGTCGATGGCGGCACCGCGAAGGGCGTCTTGCCGAAGCTCGCACAGAACGTAAGCGCCCCGGACGGAAGCATTATCCGCTTCTATGCCAAGACGGGCACGCCCAACGTCGTCCGCTACACGTCCGAGACCGATGGGTCGCGCGCGCTGAATGCCTTCAGAACCTGCCTGCGCGGGGAGAGTATTGGTCCTGGCCAGGGTGCCCGAATTTTTGTCGGGACGCCAGGGGAGAGCAAAGAAGATGCGGCGCGAGCTATCGCTGCTCATCCGCAGTGCGGCAGCCGCTTTGCAGTCCGAGCCAATCTGCTGGCGCGCGAGATCGCCCGGATCAACGCTGACGAGGATGCGCGCCGCGACGTGCGGCTCTCCAACGACGACGTCACTCGCCTACCGACGCAGCGCGAAAGCGACCGTGTCGCCGGCATCGACCAGTCGCCAAAGGGCAAGGTCTTTGGCCTGGTCGCCGCGCGCTATCCGCCAGGGACGCGCTTCGATGGGCAGGCCATGCCGCAGCCCTGTTCGGTCAGCGTGCTGACGGTCAATTTCCAGTCGCGCTTGGGCGAGCCCGCGCTGAACTTCACCAAGGCGATGTTGGGGCAGCCGGAGCTTCTTGCTTGGCTCGGCCGTCGCGGAAGCGCCGGTTGTGGGCGCGTTAACCTCGGAGCGTTCGCATCATGACGGCGGTCGATGTCAGCCGACAGCACGTCCGCCCCGCGATGTCTGGCACCTGGAAGACCCCCGCAGCAATTGCAGCAGCAGGCGCGGTGCTGCTGATTGCGGCCCTGCTCGCGGACACCGGCCCGGCCGCGCGCAAGCCGCACGCGGTGCAGCCCACTAAGGGGGTCAAAGTCGTCGTTCCGGCGCGTGAGCGGGCCG